>JAGRHW010000560.1 GCA_020444765.1 Gammaproteobacteria bacterium
ATTTTATACTTCAACTCCAATCACTTGAAAAAATCATGACTTTATCGATTTCTTTATCCGGTGTAGAAATACCCCGGAACGCCAAAACCATTTTTCCAAGGCCGACTGATAATGACTGAAAAACCGATCAAGACCGTTCTTTTTATCTGTATGGGTAATATCTGCCGCAGCCCAGCCGCCGAAGCGGTTTTTCTGGACAAAATAGCCAAACGCGGTGTTGTCGATCGCTTCAGGGTCGACAGTGCCGGCACCGGCGGCTGGCATGCCGGCAATCCGGCCGACCCGAGATCGTCACAGGAAGGTGCCAGGCGCGGCTATACACTGACCAGCCGCGCCCGCCAGATACGTGCAGAGGATGCCGAGGATTTTGATCTGCTGATCTGTATGGACGAGGCAAACCGTGACGATTTACTGCAACTCGGTATGCCAGCGGAAAAAGTCCGTCTGCTGCTCGACTGGCATCCGGATGCCGGCTTACATGAAGTACCCGACCCTTATTACGGTGGTCAGCAGGGATTTGTCAGAATGTACGACCTGATCGAGACGGCCTGCGAAAAACTGCTCGATGATTTAACGGCCTGACTCAGGGCCAGTCCGCCAGCAGGTACAGCGCCACCCGCAGGATGGTGTAAAAAACCACAAACACCACCAGCGCCAGCCATGTCGGGCGAAAGTTCAGCACCGGTGGCGCTCCTGGACCGGGCCAGTAAGTCGAACCGCGAACCATCGCGCGTATCAGGTTGGTCTTTTTAAAGGTGAGATAAAAAACGATCGCCAGCACATGCAATCCGGCGGCGATTTGCAGAATAAGAAAAATCCGTTTGTGCCAGGCACTCAAAAAACCGGCCGTGTCCGAGCTGACGAAACGGGTGAGCGGCCCTTCGGTGAAGATATCGTCGGTGGTAAACAGGCCGGTCAACGGCTGTAGCAACAGGAGCACCAGCATCAGCAGTACCATCCAGCCACCCAGCGGATTGTGCCCCGGATGAATTTCCGGTTCGCGCTTGAACAGTTTACGCAGATGCACGAGCGCACCACGAACATCCAGGAACGCGCCGAAACGTGCATTGCTGCTGCCGATCACGCCCCACACCAGCCTGGCCAGAATCATCGCCAATACGAACACGCCGATGTGCATATGCCATTCCATGTAATCACCGGTCTCGCCCGTATACCACAAGGCGCCGAGGGCCAGCACCAGCAGCCAGTGAAACAAACGAACCGGTAAATCCCAAAGCTTGAAAATTTGCATCATAAAGTCCTAGTTACGGTACGCGTCCGGTATCCGGCAAACCGGGATCGGCAACATCTTGTGCCGGTTCGTGTTGTGGAATTTTTTATAGATGGCAATCACATCTTTCTGCCGCGCCTGCAGAGTTTCCGGGTCTCCGCCCTGTTCAAGAAAACGCATCGCCCACTCCAGCTCGTCATAAGCGGCGCCAAGCTGGCTCTCGTCTGTGCGGGCATCTTCCCATAAACCATCGGTCGGTGCAGCATGGCGGATCGCCGGCAGAATGCCGAGATGCTCGGCAAGCTGATAGACCTCGGATTTCATCAAATCCGCGATTGGTGAGACATCCACCCCGCCATCGCCATACTTGGTATAAAAACCGACACCGAAATCCTCGACCTTGTTACCGGTGCCGGCAACCAGCAGACGGTGATGGGTCGCAAAGGTATACAAGGTGACCATGCGCAGCCGCGAACGACTGTTGGCCATGCTCAGATCATCCTGGATTTCACCTGGCAGGCTGTTTTCCAGCGCCTGGAAAACCGCTGTCAGATCGACTGTCTGTGTACTTACATTGCTGAATTGTCCGGCCAGCCAGCGCAACTGCTCCTCGGCGAGTGACACCTGGTCAGTCTTTTGCCGGATCGGCAGGCTCAAGGCGATAAGCGGTTTGCCGGTCCTGGCGCAAAGCGTTGACGTGACGGCGGAATCTATGCCGCCGGAAACACCGACCACGAAGCCGGCAAGACCGGCTTTTTCGACATAGTCTGTCAGCCAGGCGACTATGTGTTGAATAGTTTTTTCGCTGTTCATCGTGGCTGTTTTCCGGGTCAGTG
>JAGRHW010000561.1 GCA_020444765.1 Gammaproteobacteria bacterium
TTTGCACTGCCACGATTAATGGGGTGCAAAAAGGCAGGAGCCTTAGCGAGTAAAATGCCTGACCCGGGTTGCAACCCGGGGTTTCGATTCGATGATCGTTTCCCGCTCCAAGGTTTTAAAAAAATCACATTGATTTTATAATGCCGTAACCTAGAGGCTGAGTGGCAGAGAGGTTATGCAGCGGCCTGCAAAGCCGTGTAGCCCGGTTCGATTCCGGGCTCAGCCTCCATCAATTAATCTCTCTGGCGCAAGCCCGTCCCTCTAAAACACCTTCGCGGAAAAAACAAGGTTCGTCAGGTCGTGCCAGGCTTGTCTTGTGCTGTTCGTGAAAGCCGGTAAAAACGGATATTCAGCGTGATTGCCGCGACCAGCAGGCCGCCGACCAGACCGGCCCACAAACCCGCCGGCCCCATCGGACCAAATACGCCAAGGCCGAGGCTGATGCCCATGCCGATGATCCAGTAGCAAAATACGGTGACCAGCATCGGTATCTTGGTGTCCTTGTAGCCCCGTAACACGCCCATCGCGCCGACCTGCATGCCATCGACCAGCTGGAATACCGCCGCATAGGCGAGAAATTGCGTGGCGATCACAAGCACGGCCTTATTGCTGGTGTACAGGCTTGCCAGAAAACCACCCATGGTCCAGAGCACGAAAGCCGAGACAAACATAAACGCACCGCATAGCGCGATACCGAGACGACCGCGATAGCGCGCCGTCAATTGCTGGCCGGCGCCGAGCGCCTGCCCGGTTCGCACCGTCAGCGCGATAGAAATCCCCAGCGGAATCATAAAGGTGATCGAAGCGATATTGATGGCGATCTGATGACCGGCCACCGCATCGACGCCGAAGCGCCCCATAAGCAGCGCGGTTGCGGTGAACATGCCGGACTCCGTGGCCATGCCGATCGATATCGGTAAACCGAGGCGTACGATATTCGCGATATGCGCCCAATCCGGCAGTGTCATGCGTTTGCGCAGATCGTATTCGGCATAACGCGGCGTGTACAAGGTGTAGGCGTACAGGGCCAGGCAGCCGATGGTCTGGGAAATCCCCGTCGACAAGGCGCAACCCGCGGCATGCATGGCGGGAAAGCCGAAATTGCCGAACATAAACGTATAGTTGCCCAGCACGTTGAGCGGCAACAGCAGCACCTGAATCCAGAGCATCGGCATGGTGTGACCCATCGACTCGTTCAGAAAGCGGGGCACCAGATACAGGCAGGTAAAGGGCAGGCTCCAGGCGATCCAGCGCAAATAACGGTGCGTCTCGGGAATGATCTCCTCTTCGATACCCAGATACGGCATCAAGGCGGCCACCAGCCAGAGCAACAACATCAGCATAAGGCTGAGCGTGAGCGCCAGCCAGATTCCCTGCCGCAGCTCTTCGCGGATCAAGGGGTGATTATTGGCGCCAATATGATGGGAAATAATCGGCGTCAACGCCAGCATCAAGCCGATGCCGACGAGAAACACAAAAAACCAGATGGCCGCGCCAAGCGCCACCGCGGCAAGCGTCAATGCATTGATACGGCCGGCCATCAGCGTGTCGATAACCCCCATGCCCATTTGCAGCAACTGGGCGAAAATAATCGGCAAAGCGATAACCGCAATCGCGCGCAATTCCTTGCGCGCCTTTACAAGAGGCTGGTGCACTTGGGGTACCTGGATTTATTGTCGTTATATTCTGATCACTGACCCGGACAGTCAGAGATCCGGTTTGCCTTAACAGGGGCGAGGGAAGCGTGCCTGCTTTAACTGTGTCGAGTATTTTGATTTCATTGGTGCCGGGGCCGGAAGCTAATTAAATAGCCAAGTATTTGTTATAAATAACATTTCCAGCCTCTTAAAAAAGCCGTTACCCCCAATAGTTACCCCACTTTATACCATGCTGGGTTTGGACGGATTTGGCTTAATTCGGCGGCTGCTCGCCATCAAGGGCACCTCAGCCTGGCTCTTACCGTCGCAATTATCCAGGCTTTCGGCGCCATTGTCGATGCCATCACCCCAGAATCGGCATGTGTTCTGATGGCTACTCCCGAGATCACGACGTC
>JAGRHW010000562.1 GCA_020444765.1 Gammaproteobacteria bacterium
GTCAACTCAATCCGCAACAACGCGCCGCCGTACACCATGTCGACTCGCCGCTGCTGGTACTGGCCGGCGCCGGCAGCGGCAAAACCAGCGTGATCACCAACAAGATCGCCTGGCTGCTGACCGAGGGGCGGCTGCGCGGCAACACACTGTATGCGGTCACTTTTACCAACAAGGCGGCGCAGGAAATGAAGCATCGGGTGCGCAGCCTGTTGCCCGCCAATCTGGCGCGCGGCTTGAGTATTTCGACCTTTCACACCCTCGGTCTGCGCATGCTGCAAAGTGACGCCGACGCGATGGGTTACAGGCGCGGCATAACGATCATGGACGATACCGACAGCCATGCGGCGATTCGCGAAATCATTCGCGAACTCGATTCGGCGCAGGATTCCGACAGCGTAAAACCGAGAATAGCCGCCTGGAAAAACGATTTCACCTGGCCGCAGCAGGCAATCGCCGGCGCCACCAACGACAATGATCTGGAAATCGCCCGGATCTACGCCCGCTACACGGAATTACTGCAAGCCTGTAACGCCGTGGACTTTGACGACCTGATCGCCGTGCCGGTGCGCGCCCTGCAGGAAAACCATGAACTGCGCGAAAAATGGCAAAACCGCGTCCGCCATCTGCTGGTCGACGAATACCAGGACACCAACGCCGCCCAGTACGAACTGATCAAACTGATCGTCGGCAAATTCGGCGGCCTGACCGCGGTCGGCGACGACGACCAGTCGATTTATTCCTGGCGCGGCGCCCGGCCGGAAAATCTCGCCCTGCTGAAAACCGATTTTCCCGGTCTCAAAGTCATCAAGCTGGAACAGAACTACCGCTCGACACGGCGCATTCTGCGCAGCGCCAACCAGCTGATCGCCAACAACCCGCACCTGTTCGAGAAAAAACTCTGGAGCGATCTCGGCGAGGGTGAACCCTTGCGGGTGATGGCCTGCAGAAATGCCGACGACGAGGCCAGCTGGCTCGCGGCGGAAATTCTCACCCTGAAATTCCGCAAGAAAATCCGTTTCAGCGATATCGCGATTCTTTACCGGAGTAATTTCCAGTCACGACCGTTTGAAAAAGCCCTGCGGGAAAAACAGGTCCCCTATAAACTGAGCGGCGGCAGTTCGTTTTTCGATCGGGCGGAAATAAAGGATGTACTCGCCTATTTGCGTTTGCTGGTCAATCCGCTCGACGACTCGGCGTTCTTGCGCATCGTCAATACGCCGCGTCGCGAGATCGGCGCCAGCACGCTGGAAAAACTCGGCCGCCATGCCAGGCAACGCAATAACAGCCTGCTCGCCAGTTGCCGGGATCTCGGTCTTGCCGAATCGCTCGGCGAGCGGGCCCTCAAACGTCTCAACCATTTTGCCGGCTGGATTAGTACGCTTGCCGAGCATGCGAAGTCCGGCGATCCGCTCGAGGTGGTCCAGCAAGTGTTGCGCGAATCGGACTACCAGGACTGGCTGAAGGAAACCGCCAGCTCACCGGTGCAGGCTGATGCCCGCTGGCGTAACGTGCAGGAACTGCTCAACTGGATCGAGCAACTGGCCAACGACGGCTCGGGCAAACGCGAAAATCTGCAGGACATCGTCGCGCATATTTCGCTGATGGACATGATTTCGCAAAACGACGACAAGGACGACAACGACCAGGTCAGCATGATGACTCTGCACGCGGCCAAAGGCCTGGAATTTCCCTATACCTATATCGTCGGCATGGAAGAGGAAATTCTGCCTCATCGCAGTAGCCTGGAAGATGACTTTATCGAGGAAGAACGCCGCCTCGCCTATGTCGGCATCACCCGCGCGCGACAATCACTCACCTTCACCTGGGCGCGCCAGCGCCAACGTTACGGTGAACGGGTGGATTGCGAACCGAGCCGGTTTTTGTATGAAATCCCCGAAGACGATCTGCTCTGGATCGGCGACGAAACCAGCAACACCAGCCCCGAACAACTCAGGCAGACCGGCCAGGACACCCTGGCCGGCCTGAAAAGCCTGCTCAGCGAATAGGACGACCGATCCCGTGAACCCCTTGCTCAAACAACT
>JAGRHW010000563.1 GCA_020444765.1 Gammaproteobacteria bacterium
GGCTACTCATCAAAACGGGCCGGAAACCCCGTCATTCCCGCGAAGGCGGGAATCCAGCAGCGGGCTGTCCGGTGGTGACGCTGGATCCCCGACAAAAGCATTCGGGGATGACGTTCCTTTAGCCACCGGAGCATTTGAGAATGGCGTTTCCCTGCGATGTCAGGCGGGTTCCTGGCTCTGGTTTTGCGACGCTGTGCGTTCCGGAAACAGGTACATATCCAATAAGGAATGAGCATCTTCCAGACCGCTCGGTCTGGTTGCTGAAAACAGCTGCAGGGTGGCTTCGATACCGGCTGTTTCCAGGGCCCCTTGCGTTGCGTACAGGGTTTTGTGCGCTGCGTTTTTACTTAATTTATCGGCTTTGGTCAGAATTACATGCAGCTGTGCGTGGCCTTGCTGCTGTAAATCGATCATCTGCCAGTCGTAGTCGGTCAAGGGGTGGCGGCTATCCATCAACATGATCAGGCAGCGCAGTTGCTCGCGCTGGGTCAGGTAGTCATGGAGGATGCCCTGCCAATGCTGTTGCTGCTGTTTCGAGACTTTGGCGTAGCCGTATCCGGGCAGATCCACCAGATAGCGGTGCTCGGCCAGGCTGAAAAAATTGATCAGCTGCGTGCGACCGGGGGTTTTGCTGGTTCTGGCGAGTTTGCCGTTGCGCGTTATCGCGTTGATTGCGCTGGATTTGCCGGCGTTGGAGCGGCCGGCAAAGGCGACTTCCGCGAGGCTGTCGTCGGGCAGTTGGGACAGACCGTTGGCACTGGTGCTGAAACGGGCGGCAAAGTAGGTTTTGTTCATACGCGCATTATCAATGAAACTGTTCCGAGAGTCTGGTAAACTTCGGCGATTTCCGTGGCCTGCTTTGGGGCTGCCGTAGTGTACAGGTTTTCCAGTTTATTTATTTTATTGTTATCGGAGGGACGATGAAAAAGTCGTTATTTGCAAGTGCGCTTTGTATCGCGGCGTCACTGATGATGCCTGCCTATGGTGCCGGGGATGCCGAAGCGGGTAAGGCCAAAGCGGCTGTTTGCAACGCATGTCATGGTGCAGATGGTGTAGGCCTTGTTCCGGAATATCCCAATCTGGCTGGGCAAGGCGAATCTTATATCGTCAAGCAGCTGATGGAGTTCAAGGAAGGAACACGTGTGAATACCTTGATGTCGCCGATGGCGCTGCCGCTTTCCGAGCAGGATATGGAAGATCTCGCCGCGCACTTCTCCGCCATGACGCCCAAAGCCGGTGTAGCTGCCGAAGAAAATCTCGAATTGGGCCAGTCCATTTATCGTGGTGGCATCACATCAGCCAAAATCCCTGCCTGCATCGGCTGTCACGGACCGTCCGGTTCGGGTAACCCGGCCGCCAAATATCCCGCCATCAGCGGGCAGAATCTGGCTTATCTGGAGAGTACGCTTAAGGCTTTCCGCTCCGGAGAGCGCAGCAACGATCCCAACCAGATGATGCGTTCGCTAGCGCACCGCATGAGCGATGAGGAAATCGCCGCGGTCAGCAACTATATTCAGGGCCTGCACTAGGTCACAAGGTCCGCGTTACCGGCCCGGTAACGCGGACACCCTTGCCGGCGCAAGCCGGTTGTCTTCGATAAACCCCTCGTAGCAACGCCTCCTCCGCGAAAGTTTTCTATAATCGGTGCAAAGCGCATAGTATTTGCTTGGGTCCTATTAACAGGGCGTCAAGCCGAATATGACCGTGCTGTAAGCCGATAAACTTCCTGACCCGATTGAGGTCAGAGCCGAGTACTTTTTACTGGAGTCACACCATGAAGAATGTTTTCCGGGCCGCTTTTGTCTCTTTGGCACTGACTGTTGCCGCTACAGGTCACGCCCAACAAGAAGGCTACGAGCTGATCACGCCGCCGCAGAACACCAGCACGCCGGACAAGGTCGAAGTGATTGAATTTTTCTGGTACGGCTGCCCGCATTGCTATCAGCTTGAACCGACCATGGAAAAATGGCTGAAGGAAGACAAACCTGATTATGTTGAACTGGTTCGCGTAGCGCCGCCACTCAACCCCTCCT
>JAGRHW010000564.1 GCA_020444765.1 Gammaproteobacteria bacterium
GGGGCTCATCCAGGCCGGAATCATCCACCACCGAGCCGTCGGCCAGTGCCAGTTTATAGGTGATGGTAATCGTGCTGCCCGGCGCGATGGCCAGGTCTTTGTTCTTGGAGACTGCCTTGGCTTGCATTATTTACTCTCTTTCGCAACGGCTTCTTCTTTGTAAAAGAAAGAACTCGCTAACAGGATGACCGCGCCGACCGTGATGGCTGAGTCCGCGATATTGAAGGCCGGCCAGTAAAACCGGTCGTAATACCATTGGATAAAGTCCACCACGTATCCATAGGCAAGGCGATCGATCAGATTGCCGAGCGCGCCACCGAGTATCAGCGACAGGGCGACGATCGTCCACTTTTCCGTTGCCGGCAAACGTCTCAGCCAGAAGATCAGAAAGATGCTCACAGCGAGTGCCAGAGCAGAGAAAAACCAGCGTTGCCAACCGCCGGCCTCACTCAAAAAGCTGAAAGCCGCGCCCTCGTTATACGCCAGCATAAAATTAAATGACGGCATGACCGCGACCGGCTGGTGCAGCTCAAGCTTTGCGACAGCCAGCCATTTGCTGGCCTGGTCCAATGCGATGACGACAAGCGCCGGCAGAAAACGCGTCCACATAGTGTTCGATTCCTAGGCGTAGTGCCGCGGCTCGCCATTACCGACGACATTGTCGATGCAGCGGCCGCACAGTTCAGGATGTTCGGCATGGCTGCCGACATCCGCGCGGTGATGCCAGCACCTTGAGCATTTGGGATGTTCCGAGGCGCTGGCGGCAATCCACAGCTCGTTATTTTCAAGCTCGGCTTTCACGGCCCCGGCGGTTTTATCCTCCACGGGCTTAACGGTGGCGGCCGACGTGATCAGCACAAAGCGCAGTTCATCCTGCAGTTTGTCGAGAATGGCGCGCAAGCCGGCATCGCAATAAAGCGTTACTTCGGCGTCCAGCGACGAGCCAATAGCACCGTCTGTACGTAATACTTCCAGTTGTTTGGCGACGGCTATACGGGTCTCCACGACTTTCTGCCATTCATCGACACTCAACACCGAGTCAGCGTCGAGCTTGCTCAGGCCTTCGTACCAGGTTTCCAGGAACACGGATTCGCCGCGTTCGCCCGGGATATACCGCCAGATTTCCTCGGCGGTAAAAGACAGTACCGGCGCGATCCAGCGTACCATCGCTTCGCAGATGTGATACATGGCCGTCTGCGCGGAGCGGCGAGCGACACTGTTGCTCTGGGTGGTGTACTGACGATCCTTGACGATATCCAGATAATAGCTGCCGAGCTCAACCGCGCAGAAATTATGCACGCGCTGATAGATGACATGGAAATTGTAGTGCAGATAGGCGTTGCGGATTTCTTCCTGCAAATGGCAGGCGCGATCCACCGCCCAGCGATCGAGGGCCAGCATCTCGGCCGGTTTGAGGATGTCAGTCTGCGGATCGAAGCCATGCATATTGGCCAGCAGGAAGCGCGCGGTATTCCGGATACGCCTGTAACTGTCCGACATGCGTTTGAGAATCTCGTCGGAAACCGTCATCTCGCCCCGGTAATCGGTGGCGGAAACCCACAGGCGGATGATGTCTGCGCCGAGTGTGTTCATGACTTTCTGCGGCGCGATGACATTGCCCAGCGACTTGGACATCTTGCGACCCTGCGGGTCGACCGTGAAACCGTGGGTCAGTACCTGCCGGTAGGGGGCGATGCCGTTGATCGCCGTGCTGGTCAGCAGAGACGAGTGGAACCAGCCGCGATGCTGGTCGGAACCTTCCAGGTAGATATCGGCCGGGTAGGTCTGACTGTCGCGTTTTTGCAGCACGTGTGCCCAGGTCGTGCCGGAGTCGAACCAGACATCCAGAACGTCCGTGGTCTTCTGGTAATCGGCGGCTTCGTTGCCAAGCAGTTCTTCGGGCTGCAAGTCAAACCAGGCTTGTATTCCCGATTTTTCCACACGCTGGGCGACCTGCTCGATAAGCTCGGCGTTACGCGGGTGCAGCTCGCCACTTTCCTTGTGCACGAAAAACGTGATCGGCACGCCCCAG
>JAGRHW010000565.1 GCA_020444765.1 Gammaproteobacteria bacterium
CACGCAAACCGCCTGGGAGCCCTATACGGTCTCCTTAAGAATCGTCAACTGGATAAAATTTCTACTGCGCTTCGATGGCCGGGTATCTCCGTCTGTGGTTCGCAGCCTCGCCTTGCAATCGCACTGGCTGTACCAGAATATCGAGCTGCATATTCTCGCCAACCATCTGTTCAAGAACATCAAGGCACTGTTGTTTGCCGGAACCTGGCTGCAGGGCGAAGCGCCGACAAGGTGGTTTGCCAGGGCGCAAACCCTGCTGCATGAGCAGCTCCGGGAGCAACTGCTGATAGATGGCGGGCATTACGAGCGCAGCCCCATGTACCACAGCATTTTTGTTGAGGATTTACTCGACCTGCTGAACTACCGGGTACCGGGCTGTTATAGAAACGAGACGCTGGCTTTGCTGGAAAATTCCGCCCTGCAGGCAAGCCTGTTTCTGCGGGATATCCGGATGCCGGACGGGCAAATCCCGCTCTTCAACGATGCGGCTTTTGCCATCGCCCCCGAGCCGGACGTAATACTCGATTATTCCCGCCGCGTGTTGAACAAGGATCTCAGTGACACACAGCACTTTCCTCGACAGATCAGTTTCCCCGCAACGGGTTATTTCATCATCGGCGAGGGCGATGATCGGCTGATCATCGACTGCGGAGAAACCGGCCCGCGTTATCAGCCGGGTCATACCCATTGCGACACGCTCAGCTTCGAGCTTGCGATCAAGGGACAGAGAGTGATCGTCGATACCGGCACCTATGACTATGAGCCGGGCGCCAAACGGCGTTACGATCGGTCGACCGCGGCGCACAATACGCTGATGATCGACGGTATCGATCAGTCGGAGGTCTGGGGTCTGTTTCGAGTGGCAAGACGGGCTTCGCCGTTGTCCGCCGATTTGAGTATTGAGGCCGACGGCAAGGCGGTCTTTTGCGGCAGTCACGATGGTTATCAGCGACTGCGCTCGAAACTGACCCATGTACGGCAAGTCAACTTCGACCCGGCCCGTGGCTGGCGCATCGAGGACACGGTTACCGGGCGAGGAGAGCATCGCATTGAAAGCTTTATTCATCTGCATCCGCGCCTGCAGCCGCAGGAGAACGGCGGGCAAGGCTTTCGTTTACTCGATGCCGATGGCAAAGCCGTTGCCGAAATTGTCATTGCGGAAGGGCTGGACGCCGATGTTTCCAACACCGTTTATCACCCGCAATTCGGGGTCGAGCAGCCCTGCAAGGTTATACGGATCCTCTATAAAGGCGAGGTGCCGGCGACCCTCGGCTACGACATCAACATCCTCTGAAGCTGACTGCGTTTATGCGAATACTTTTTCTTTCCCATTATTTCCCGCCTGAAGTCAATGCACCGGCCTCGCGTACCTACGAGCATTGCCGCTACTGGGCGGCGCAGGGGCATGAGGTGACGGTCGTCACTTGCGCGCCGAATCACCCGCGTGGCGAGGTTTACCAGGGTTACCGGAACAGGCTCTACAGCACAGAAACCATCGACGGCATCAGGGTGGTCAGGCTGTGGACATTTATCACCGCCAACGAGGGTTTTCTCAAACGCACGCTTGCCTATATCTCCTATATGCTGGCGGTGACACTGTACGCGCCGTTTTCGGCAAAAGCCGACGTGGTGTTGAGTACGTCGCCGCAGTTTTTTAACGGTCTGGCCGGTTATCTGGTCAGCCGGCTGAAAAGAATTCCCTGGATCCTCGAAATCCGTGACCTCTGGCCTGAATCCATTCTGGCGGTCGGGGCGATCAGGAATCGCACCATTATCGGGCTTCTCGAATGGCTCGAGATGTTTGCCTACAAAAAGGCCGATCGGGTGATTCCGGTGACCGATGCGTTTCGCGACTATATGCTTGCCAAAGGCGTGGCGGCAGAAAAAATTACCGTTATCAAAAACGGGGTTGATCTGGCGTTTTACGACGAATTCACAGACGGCGCCCTGGGCAATTTACCGGCCGATCTGCGTGCGATGAGCGATAAATTCGTTGCCGCTTATGTGGGCACGCACGGTATGGCGC
>JAGRHW010000566.1 GCA_020444765.1 Gammaproteobacteria bacterium
GGGCCTGGAGCAGCAAACGCAAGCAATCTTTTAATGAGGCGGCCAATCAGCTCTTCGATGAGGATGAAGAGAGAATGCACCTCAAGTCAGTGGCAGAGGCTGAAAATCTAGCAGAGGCTAAAAACAATGAGTAACTTTTGGAGTGGATGGATTATTTTCTTGACCGCCGCCAATATCTGGGGCTGCTACTGGCTGGTTCGCTGGGCTATCCGGCCCAGAGCCGAAGAAGCGGCCGAAGGTGATGTCACCGGTCATACATGGGATGGTCTGCAGGAGTTCAACAACCCGCTGCCGAAATGGTGGCTGCAGATGTACTACTTCACCATCATTTTCGCAATCGCCTACCTCTTGCTGTATCCGGGTCTTGGCTCCTTCCCCGGCTTTCTCGGCTGGACCAAAGAAGGCCAGCATGCACGGGAAGTACAGGCGGCAGACGACAAATACGGGCCGATTTTCGCCCAGTACGCCGGCGAGCCGGTGGAAACGCTGGCCGATAACCCTGAAGCTATCAAACTCGGTCGCAGCCTGTATGCAACCTACTGCACTGTCTGTCACGGTTCGGATGCCGGCGGTTCACGCGGCTTCCCGAATCTGACCGATAAGGACTGGCTGTACGGCGGCACACCTGAAGCAATCAAAACCACCATCACCAACGGCCGCATGGGCGTCATGCCTGCCCACCAGGCAATCATCGGTGAAGACGGTGTCGACCAGGTTGTACAATATGTACTGACTTTGTCCGGTCGTGAAGCCGACCCGGCGCTGGCCGAACAAGGCAAGACGCACTTCAATACCGTTTGTGCGGCCTGCCACATGCCCGACGGCACAGGCAATCAGGCGCTTGGCGCACCTAACCTGACCGACGATACCTGGCTGTACGGCGCCTCTCCCGGCGTTATCAAGAAAACCATTATGGAAGGCCGTAATGGTGTCATGCCTGCTCAACAGGAATTTCTTGGCGAAGACAAGATTCACCTGCTCACCACCTACGTCTACAGCTTATCCCAAGATAAGTAGGCCTTGACCACCAAAGGGGCGATTGCCAGATCGCCCCTTTGACTGTAAACGTTAATCGCCCTTTATAACCCCTCCCAGGTGATTAAATATGACAAGTGTTGCCGAAAAAAAAGACTATGACACCGTTACAAAATGCCAGACCATCGCTTCCGTGCTGTGGCCTTCGTTTATTATTGCCGGTATCGCAAACAGCCTGTTCTGGGTTTTTGTCGACCCGCACGATCTTGGCATGATCACAGGCTTTACCGAATTATCCCGTACCGGCGCTTATTCGCTGGGATTTATTTTTTTGTGGGCAACGACCGCATTGTCCAGTTTCTTCACCCAACTGTTTTGCAAACCCTGTAATCAGGTCAATAAAAAGAGTCTCTGATGTCATCGCTAGAACACGATCAAAACCACGAAGAGAAGCAATCCAAGCTCATCGTCGAAGAGTTTTATAAGAAGCGCGAAAAATTGCAGCCGCGCATGGTTCACGGCTTGTTTGCCAACCTGCGCATACTCAGCGTGTTCGTGTTGCTCGGCTTGTACTATGTCCTTCCGTGGATCAAATGGGACGGTAACCAGGCAGTCCTGCTTGACCTGCCGGCCAGAAAATTCCACTTTTTCGGCATTACATTCTGGCCGCAGGATTTCTTTTATCTCGCCGTATTGCTGATTATCGCAGCTTTGGCCCTGTTCTTTTTCACCACGCTGGCCGGACGCCTGTGGTGCGGTTTCGCCTGTCCGCAAACGGTCTGGACAGAAGTCTTTATGTGGTTCGAATATATGATCGAGGGCGATCGCAACAAACGGATCAAGCTCGACAAAGCGCCGATGGATGCTCGCAAGTTCCGCATCCGCGCGACCAAACATATTGTCTGGATCGTTTTTTCTCTATGGACCGGTATCACCTTCGTCGGTTACTTCACACCGATGCAAACCCTGTGGCAGGAACTGGCGACCTTCTCGCTCGGACCCTGGGAATGGTTCTGGGTGCTTTTCTATTCCTTCGCCACCTACG
>JAGRHW010000567.1 GCA_020444765.1 Gammaproteobacteria bacterium
GATTGCCGGTAGCTTTATCCAGACGCGGAATGAAAATCTGCCTGACGGCAGGGAAGGTAGTCTGGGTTCCCAACTGATCCAGCAGTTCGAGCAATTCGTTTGCAAACATGTTGGCGGATTGGCTCCTGGGGTCTGTTCACGGGGTGTCCCTTGAACCGTTAATTTATCATCAATTTCAGTGGAACTCGAAGGATGACGATTGTTACTGCACGGCCGCCTGCTTTAGGGGTTTTAACAACACCGAATTAAGGTTGTATATAAAATTTTATTACAAATTGTTGAAATATATAATTATGTAGCTTGTATCGTCTATACAACAACTTTAAATGGACATCATGAAAGGGTGAAAAGAATCTATTCCCGGTAAAATTTCCGTGAATTTTAATTGGCCGATGCTTACAATCGTACAATTTGCGTCAAAATACCAGCGCCAACGATATAATTTGATTGCTGCCCACAGATTGACCAGGCAACGACAAGTAAGCGTGGTTATCGGGTAAAAAAACAGCCTTGAATTGGAACTTATGAGTACAACTGCATCTACCGTGTTAAGTCTGGTGCTGCCGTTTTTCGTGTGTGTCACCATGATTATGGTGCTCAGAAAAACCGCTGTCAGAATCGGTTTGCTTGATCAACCCTGCCAACGCAAACGACATGTCGGGCTGGTGCCGCTGGTTGGCGGTATTGCCATGTTCACGGCATTTGCCATCTCCGCCTTACTGCTTTTCCCGGCTTGGTCCAGCCTGGCGATGGTGTCGATCGCCTTTGTCGTGGTGGCGCTCGGTGTGCTTGACGATATCCATGGCCTGCAAACCCGCAAGCGTTTCCTGGTACAGATAATCGTCGCTGTGGCAATGGTTTATATCGGCGGTGTGCAGATTACCCAGTTGGGCAATTTGTTTGGTGACGGCAATATCTATTTCAATGGCTTCTTTGCCCTGGTCTTTACCGTATTCAGCACCGTTGGTGTAATCAATGCGATCAATATGGTCGACGGCGCTGACGGGCTTGCCGGCAGTTTGTCTTTGCTGAGTTTTCTGGCTCTGGCGTTTATCGCCTTTGGCGCCGGCGAAGTCGTCAGCGGACAGCTGATTCTGGTGATCGTTGGCGCTTTGTCGGCTTTTTTGCTGTTCAATGCCAGGATCTTCGGACGCAGCGCGCGAATCTTTATGGGTGATGCGGGCAGTATGTTTATCGGCTTTCTGCTGGCCTGGTTTTTTATCGATCTTTCACAAGGGCAGACGCGGCCCTTGTCAGCGGTATCGGCCGGCTGGATTTTCGGTCTGCCCCTGCTTGACATCAGCGCGGTAATGACCCGGCGTCTGATCGAAAGGCGTTCGCCTTTCGAAGCCGGGCGTGATCATATCCATCATTTGCTGATAGACCAGGGAATCTCAGTCAACGCGACCCTGGGTATTATCCTGCTGGTGCATGGCGCGTTCATTACGATCGGGCTGTTCGCCAACTCGCATACGCAGTGGGAGCCGGCGTTTTTCTGGTTGTTTGTGGTCCTGGTCAGCTTCCATCTGGCTTATACCCAGCGTTTTCTCGAAGAAAAGGTCAGGGCTTCGCAACAAAAGCAGTCCAAAAATTCCGCCACATCCGGTCATTTGCTCAAGCAGCAGGCTCAAGCCGCAACCGATACGCCGCAGCATAAATCCAATCATCCCTGATATACCGGTCCGCAAGAGCGAGCTGCCAAAAAACTTATTCTGGCGTTTGGCTTCGTATAGAATGCCGGGTTTTGTGACTCGATATATCACCGGTTTGGGCTTGCAGCTGACACTTCTACTGTGAAGACAAAAATCTTCTATTACCTGCATGCACTGGTGACACTGAAACCGTCCCAGTTGTTCTGGTATGTCAATCGGCGTTTTCTGAGTGACAGCAAAAAGGATGTCGTGCTCGACGAACAGGTGAAGATCAGGCAGGGCGAGGTGGCCACAGCGTTTCTGGCTTACCCGATGCAGGCTTCAGGACCCGGGTATTTTCGTTTTCTG
>JAGRHW010000568.1 GCA_020444765.1 Gammaproteobacteria bacterium
CATCGCCTGCCCCTACGGAACCATCAATTTTCATGTGCCAAGCGGCAAGGTCGCCAAGTGCGATCTGTGTCATGGCGCGCCCAAGTGCGTCGAGAGTTGCCCGACCGGCGCCCTGCTCTACCAATAACAAGCCAAACCTGACCCTGGAATTTCTGATGAGCTGGCATAACCGAATTCTACGCGTCGATCTGACGAACGGAACGATCAACACCGAGGAGCTGAACCGGCAATGGGCCGAGCAGTACATCGGTTCGCGCGGCCTCGGCAGCAAATACCTGATCGAGAACATGGACCCGAAGGCCGATCCGTTATCACCGGATAACGTGCTGATTTTCGCCACCGGACCGCTGACCGGCACCATGGCCTCGACCAGCGGCCGCTATTCCGTCGTGACCAAAGGCCCGCTGACCAATGCGATCGCCTGCTCGAATTCCGGCGGCAAGTTCGGCGCCGAACTCAAATTCGCCGGTTACGATCTGCTGATCATCCAAGGCAGGTCGCCGCAACCGGTTTATCTGTCAATCATCGACGAACAGGTCAGTCTGCAAGCCGCCGATCATCTGTGGGGTCAGACCGTCTGGTATACCGAGCAATGGCTGCAGGAACATCATGACCCTGAACTCAAGGTCGCTTCAATCGGCGTGGCCGGCGAAAAAGGTGTTTATTATTCATGCATCGTCAATGATCTGCATCGTGCGGCCGGGCGTTCCGGCGTCGGTGCCGTGATGGGTTCGAAAAACCTCAAGGCTGTCACCGCACGGGGAACGCGCGGCGTGACGGTAAAAAATCCCGCCAGCTTCATGCAGACCGTCGGACAAACCAATCAATTACTCAAGGACAGTCCCGGGCGCAAGTCACTGACCCGCGACGGCACCAATGCCATGATCGACTCCATGCAGGCCTTCGGTGGTCTGCCGACTTATAATTTTCAGGCGGTGCAGTTCGACGGCGCGGAGAACCTTAATCCCGATGCCATGCGTAAAGCCAAACCCGACGGCCATGTCAACCTGCTCACCAACAAGGCCTGTTTCGGCTGCACCATCGCCTGCGGACGTATCGCGCATGTCGACAAAAACCATTTTTCGGTGGCCAACCGCAAGCAATACTGGCATGCCTCCGGGGGTCTGGAATACGAAACCGCTTTCGCCTTCGGCCCGGTCGTCGGTGTGGACGATATCGATGCCCTGACCTTTGCCGGGTTTATGATGAACGAGCATGGCATGGACCCGATTTCCTTCGGCGTAACGCTGGCCGCCGCCATGGAGCTTTACGAACGCGGGATTATCAGCAGCGACGATACCGACGGTATCGCCTTGCATTTCGGCAATCCCGAGGCGCTGACCGTGATGGCGGAAAAAACCGGTAAATACGAAGGTTTCGGCCAGGTGCTGGCACTTGGCTCAAAGCGCATGTGCGAAAAATACGGTCATCCGGAATTGTCGATGTCGGTCAAGGGTCAGGAATTCGCCGGTTATGATTCACGCGCCCTGCAGGGCATGGGACTCGGTTACGCCACCAGCAACCGCGGCGCCTGCCACTTGAAGCACGATTCCTTTTCGGAGGATATGAAAGATCAGAGCGGCCAGGGCAAGGCAAAACCGATCAAGGAGTCGCAGGACAAAATCGCCATGATCGATTCGACCGGGCTCTGCCTGTTCACGACCGCCGCCTGGGATTCCGGAGAGTTTTTACAACTCCTGAACAGCGCCCTCGACGTGGAATGGACCGAAAAGGAGCTGTTATTGAAAGGCGAGCGGATCTGGAATCTGGAACGCCTGTTCAATCTGCAAGCGGGTTTTACCAAAGCCGACGACACCTTGCCGGAACGCCTGCTCAAAGAGCCTGCGCCCTCAGGCGTAGCCGTCGGACGTGTATCGGAGCTGGACAGGATGCTGCCGGAATATTACGCGCTGCGCGGCTGGAACGAGGCCGGCGAACCGACAGCAGACCTGCTGCAACGGCTGGGCCTGTGACATGCAGATCACATTCAAGGCC
>JAGRHW010000569.1 GCA_020444765.1 Gammaproteobacteria bacterium
AAGCCTTCTTCAATAATATGGGCATCGAAGTGTTTTTTAGCTTGCAGCAGCAGCGAGCCAGACCCGCAGGCCGGGTCATAAATTTTGTTGACGCTGGTTTGTTTGTGCATGGCCAGCTGGGCAATCAGCTTGGAGACGTGCTGCGGGGTGAAGAACTCGCCGCCGGATTTACCCGCATTGGCGGCGTAGTTGGAAATCAGAAATTCGTAGGCATCGCCAAACAGGTCGATCTGGCTGCCGTGGCCGTTTTTATAATCCTGCCCAAAATCCAGCCCGGCCACGCCTTTCAGCACGGCGGCCAAGCGGGTATTTTTGTCTTTAACCGTGTTACCCAGGCGATTGCTGGTGGTGTCAAAATCAGCGAACAGGCCTTTGATATCACCTTCGGATGCGTGGCCGCTGGCTGAGCCTTCAATGGCGGCAAAGATGGCAGCGAGGTCGGTGTTTAAGCTTTCATTCGTGTTCGCGCCTGCGGCAATATTGGCGAATAGCTGGCTGGGGTAGATAAAGTAGCCCTTGGTTTTAACGGCATCCTCTTTGATGTCATCAGTAATAACATCATCCTCAAGCTCTGCATAGTGAATGCTCTCGTCGCCGCCTTCGATGTAGCCGGAAAAGTTTTCGCTGATAAAACGATAGAACAGTGTGCCTAATACATACTGCTTGAAATCCCAGCCATCCACTGAACCACGAACATTGTTCGCAATGGCCCAGATCTGGCGTTGCAGGGCGGCGCGTTGTTGGTTACTTGTCATGCTGTTGTTCCTGTTTTAATACCTTATTGCAAGCATGGAGGTTTTATCTTTGTCCGTGGGCTATTGAATCGCCGGACGTAGCTATTTCAATGAATGCATAAGGGTTACTGTCCAGGTGCATTCGCCAACTCATAACCCTGCCCCGTTTGTTCAATACATATTGATGCTATCAACATAATAGTAGAGAACGTCGATAAAACGCCTTTTTCTATCCCTGGCTTTGTAATAAGCATGACTTCTCAATGGTATCGAAATGAACGCGTAAGACTTTGAAACTATTAACTTTATTAACACATCGCCGGAGGGTTCATAAACTACTTTTAAGGGAAGGTATTTAATCCTGCGCCGAACCCTTGCCCTGGGGCTCCACAACGTCCCGATAGACTTGCTCCAGGGCATCAAAGAGACTTGCTGGCACTTTATATAGATATTAACTGCAACGCTTGACGGGTCGCCGTCCACATCGATCCGTGCAGAACACCACCTGCTTGACCAGGCCGGTATTGGCCACATCGATTCTGGCTGTTTCTCTGATTGATAGCGTCGTAACAGCTGAGCCAGTCCACCTCTTCTCTCAGATCACGTACAATTTTCTATACAATTAGATAGCTCGATTACTGATCGGCGATACAAGTCTGGACCACCGAGTCACGCCGTAAACCCTGCCCCAACCACGGCGAATTCAGCCACTTCCATATCCTGCGCGGCGGTGCCGCCGGAAATACCGATAGCGCCGAGTTGTTTGCCGTCGCGGCGGATCGGCAACCCGCCGGGAAAGCAGATCAGCCCTTGATTACTCAGCTCCATGCCAGTCAGGTGTTCCGCGCGGACCACTTCACCAAAGAGTCCGGTCGGCATCGGGAACAACACCGAGGTACGGGCTTTTTTATACGCCACGTCGATCGATCCGAGAAACGCACCATCCATTCGCTGCGAGCTGTAGAGATGCCCGCCGCCGTCCACCACCGCGATGCATACGGCGATGCCGATACTGTTTGCTTTCTCTATGGCCAGCTCCGCGATGCGGTTGGCGGTTTCCAGATTCAAGGTCTGCATTGGTCATTCTCCTGTAAATTCATCCTCTTGTTGGACTTATATTTTGTCGATATTTTTTTCAAATGTCGATAATAAGTCTGTATTCGTTCCGTCAATCAGGCCTGACAAGAGCACCAACTCGATCCCGTGTAATCATTGTTGATCTCAAATGCATCTACAACACCGCCACGCTCAATG
>JAGRHW010000056.1 GCA_020444765.1 Gammaproteobacteria bacterium
GCATGGATCCCGTTTTGCTACGTGCGCGTGTCGGTATGGTTTTTCAAAAACCGAATCCGTTTCCGAAATCGATCTACGATAATGTGGCCTATGGTCCGCGCCTGCATGGTCTGGCCACGACCCGCGCTGATCTCGACGAGATTGTTATTACCAGCCTGCAAAGAGCCGGTTTGTTCGATGAAGTCAAGGACCGGCTTGGTTCGCCCGGTACCGGTCTGTCCGGTGGTCAGCAGCAGCGGCTGTGTATTGCGCGTACGATTGCCGTGAGTCCGGAAGTCATTCTGATGGACGAGCCGGCGTCGGCGCTGGACCCGATTGCGACAGCGATTATCGAAGAGCTGATTGACGAATTACGGGCGAATTATACGATTGCAATCGTTACCCACTCGATGCAGCAGGCCGCGCGGGTTTCGCAACGCACGGCATATTTTCATCTTGGACGTTTGGTGGAGGTCGGTCAGACCGACGATATATTTACCAACCCGCGGCATGAGTTGACGGAAAATTACATTACCGGCCGTTTCGGCTAGATTAAGGAGTAAGTGACTTCATGACAGACCTGAATCTCGGTGATCATATTTCCCAGCGCTTCAATGAGGAGCTGGAAATGATCCGGACCAATGTGATGACAATGGGCGGGCTCGTTGAAAAGCAGGTCGCCGACGGTCTCAAGGCACTCGTCGAAGCGGACCCCGAACTGGCGGAAATCGTCTCGACGTCTGATGTAAAAATCAACACCATGGAAGTTGAGATCGATGAGCAATGCGCGCGAATCATCGCCATGCGCCAGCCTGCGGCCAGTGATTTGCGGCTTGTCGTTTCAATTATCAAGACCATTACCGATCTTGAACGGATTGGCGATGAAGCACAAAAACTCGGCCGTTATTCGCTCAAGGTCAATGACGAATATCTGCGGGCCCGGCACTTCGGCCAGCTTCAGCATCTGGGCGATCATGTCCTGGTGATGTTGCGTTCCGCGCTCAACAGTTTTGCGCATATGGATGTGGAGGCCGCTTTGCAGGCTATTTCGACCGACGAACGGATCGACGCGGAGTTCGAATCCATTTCGCGGAACCTGATTACCCACATGATGGAAGACCCGAGGGAAATCGCCAACGCCCTGCGGGTAACCTGGTGTGCCCGTGCGCTGGAGCGGATCGGCGATCATTCCAAGAATATCTGTGAATATGTCGTTTATCTCGTCAAGGGCAAGGATGTCCGGCATACCCGGCTCGAAAAGGCGGCCGTGGAGGTCGATGTAGATCTGGATATCAGTGACGATGACGCTGAACAGGACAAGGAGTCCTGAGCACCCACGTATCCAAACTCCGGAGGTCTGCGTAAGGCCCGGTATGTGACCAGACCGGCACATCTGTCGCCTGACCTGAAATGTCGACCTGTTCTCGGTCAATCTGGGAACAGGGTCAAAACCTGGCGCGTTCAGACTCAGATCATCATAGTGCAAGCCGCTTAATTTCCCAGACCATGGCGGGACGATCGGACCGACCCCTCGGAGAATCCACAGGTTTGTGCTTTGCGGTTTACAGATTTTTTGTGAGCCGGATCATGCTTGTAGAAACTCACCTGCAGGAATAATGAATCAGTTGGCAAGTCCTGGCTTTCCATTGGCGTGACGGGTGTTTATCGCGCTTGCTAGACTCGCTTATATCATAAAGCACAGGCCAGGCCTGTATAGTGAGATGACACATGCATAATAGATCAGCCAAACCCTCGTTGAAACAATCCATGCTGGTTCTTGCCGTACTGGCCGGCCCCTCGCAGGCGGCAGTCGTCGATCACCCGGTTTTCAGTGTTGGCGGTGTCGTCGTTGTTTGGGGTGGAAACGGCGCCGGCAACGCCAGTGTGAATGATTTTATCGTCAGCACGCCCACCGGCACGGTGGATCTGATCGCGGGGGATGTTCAGCCCGTGATCACGGGCACGCTCAACAATGTTTCCGAGGTATCGAGCATGCTTGAAGTCAGCGGGCAGACACTCAATGACGAGGGCGTCAGCGGCGTTTTGGATGCGGGAGATTCGTTTACCGCGTTTGCCCCCTCGGAGACGATCAATACGACGGTTGACACTATCCAGAGCAGTTTTTATGTCGCCTCGAATACCGGTTTTGAAATCCGTGCGCAGGCAACCCTGGACAGCGGTAATTCAGATGCCGGCGCTTCACTCAGCGATATTTACCGAACCATGATAATCAGCAAGTCCGGCACCGACGGCGGGATAAACTATGGAGTTTCGGCACAGTATCCCCACTCTGGCGATTCGCCGATCAGCGGTGTCGTCAACAATGGTTTTCTCAACAATCTTGCCACGCAGAGACCGGTTTTTCAGGGGGATCGTGCGACCGCACTTATCAGCGGCAATATCGCCAGTCAATCCGTGCGTTTTACCAATACCTACGAGCTGCCAAGTAATGTCGGGTTTGAAGCCGGCGCCAAACAGATTGCGGCAAACGTCGTTTATACGATCGCTATCCCCTGATTCATTACAGCGAATCTTAACCAGAACGGTTTTCCGCTGGGACGTCAGCGCATGACTTTGTCGGACCGGCGGCTTGCCGATTGTTACCTGTCATCCGGGATTTTAAATCCCAGTGCCCGCAGTTGCGATTTGCTGGCGGGGCTGGGATTAATGAGTTTGACCGTGTAGTTGGGAAATTCCCTTCTGACCGGGTAATCGCCGCGCTGTTGTTCAAACGTGCCTGGAGATTTTTTCAGCCGCCTGCAGTCGTGCTGGATAGGATAAGTGTGTAAGACGGCTTCGTACAAGATGGCTTGTGCGGATTTGCCCGAACAATCGATCTCGAACGTATTGCTTTGTTCGGCCTGTGGAATTTCAGCCGGATACCAGTCAGGTCCGATGCCGAAACTGAAAAATCTGCTGACCGCATTGACGCAAATCGAGGTGCCGTTGGCTTTGCCGTCGGCGGAATAACCGGCGATATGGGGCGTGGCCAGTTCGGCGAGTTGCAAAAGCTCAGGATCGATATTCGGCTCGTTCTCCCAGACGTCGAGAATACAGGCTTCTACTTTATGTTTCCTGATGGCGTTTTTTAGCGCCGTGGTTTCGATTACTTCGCCCCGTGATGTATTTATTATGACCGGGCTTTTCTTCAATCCGTTGAAAAAAAGACTGTCCGCCAGATGGAAGGTTTTATCCGCGCCGTGTTTATTCAGGGGGACATGGAAAGTAATAATATCGGCTTCGTTTTGAATCGTTTCCAGGGAGACAAAGCGGCTTTCCCTGCCTGCTCTTTGTCTTGGCGGGTCGTTCAGCAGAACGTTCATGCCGAGGGCCGTAGCGGCTTGCTCGACTTTTTTGCCGACATTGCCGACCCCGATAATGCCGATGGTTTTTTCTTGCAGCCTGAACTTTTCCTGCTCGGCAAGATGCAATAAAGCGGCTGTCATGTATTGTTGAACCGACGATGAATTGCATCCCGGCGCGTTCAACCAGCGGATCGCATGCTGTTCGCAATAGCCTGTATCGATGTGGTCGAAACCGATGGTTGCCGTGGCTATCAGTTTTACGCGGTTTCCTTCGAGCAGCTCGCGCTTGCATTGTGTCCGGGTGCGAATGATCAGGGCGTCTGCATCGAGAATTTTTTCCCGGCTGATTTCATTGCCCGGGTAATACTCGACTCTGGCGAAGGGTTCCAGTACGCCTTTCAGAAAGGGGATTTTATCGTCGGCGACAATTTTTATTGTTTTATGCATCGGGTTTACTGGCTTTACGGGCAGTGTTCGTGCGGCGTCTGAGCGCTCTCACGGTCGACTGACCGATAGCGTCTGAGGACATTGCTGATATTGCAGGCGCTGCCGCCCGGAAGCAAGCAGCCGTGTTCAGTGCTACGGGTTTAGGAACAAATCCGGATCGACCCAGGTCTGGTTCAGGCCGACCGACCAGTGCAGATGAGGGCCCGTGACGCGTCCGGTCTCGCCAATTTCCGCGATCTTCTGGCCTTTTTCGACGGTCTGTCCCGGCTTTACATCGATCTTGCTGAGATGCGCATAGAAGGTGGTCAGGCCCTGGCCATGGTCGATAAAAATACAATTGCCGCTGAAAAAGAAATCATCCGCTTCGGTCACCACGCCATCAGCCGGCGCATAGACAGGTGTGCCTTGCGGTGCGGCGATATCGATGCCGCCGTGCGGCCGCCGGGGCTGGTCGTTAAAAAAACGCCTGAGGCCGAACTCACTGCTGCGGATGCCTGTCGCCGGTATATCGAAGCGGACTGTCTTGACCGTTTCCGTCCAGGTGCGCTTGGCCCGTGCAATCTTGCTGTTATCCTCGCGGATCTTTTTCATATCCTCTTCGTTCGGATCGACCTTGCGTTTGTTTTTGATGGTCAGCCGTTGCTCGGTATAGCGTTTATCGTCGACCTCGAACGCGACCGGCCGCCAGTCGTTATAGCCTTCCAGGCGAATATCGATCGTGTGCCGACCCGGCTTGAGGTCGAGTGGCAGGCCGACGACGGCCAGCCATTTGCCGGCATTGGCGACCACCATGACTTTTTTCTTGCCGAAACGGGCTTCGGGTTTTGTCGCCTCGGCCTCGCCGATTTCCAGGATTGCAACGCCGCCCGGCACCGTATCGGACTGCGGCAGTTCCAGTGCATGAGACTCACTGGCGTAGTAACCGATGAGAAAAAATACAAAGACCAGTAATCGCATCATAAGTCAGGACCTCCCGGCCGTTCTGCCGGATAATCTTTCGACCCACAGGCTGGTGGCGCCGGCCACGGCGACCGGCATCGCGATCAGGTTGATGACCGGAATGGCGGTCAGCAAGGTGACGGCGCTGCCAAAGCCCAGGGCCATGTTCCGGTTGGCGCGCATGGTTTTCTTGATCTGCCCGAACAGATAACCGTTATTGCCCATCGGGTAATCGGCGTATTCCAGGCTGAGCATCCAGGCGCCAAACAGAAACGAGACGAAGGGCGCGAGGATATTGATTCCGGGGATTACATATAGCAAAAGCACGGGGATAATCCAGAACAGCAGGTAAAGCACCTTGCCTATCTCCGAGCGCAGAATATGCGGCAGGCTTTTGAGAATATGGCTGAAGGAGTCGCCGCTGTCATGTTCCAGCGTACCGCCGAGATGGGCTTCGACCTTTTGTGCCAGCAGGCTGTTGAACGGTGCGGCAATCAGGTTGGCGACCAGCGAAAACGTATAGGTAAAAATAATCAGAACCGCCGCGCCGAAAATGATCCAGATCAGCACCAGGAATTTGTCGGCCAGCCAGCCGAGCCAGGAATCCGGGTCGGGATGCAGCCAGCTGATGCCGGACAAGAGTTCGCCGAACAGACCGCTCAGCAGCCAGCCGAGACCGATGAACACGATGACGTTGACGAGAATCGGAATCACCACGAAGCGACGGATGCCCTTGACCCTGATCAGCGCGAACCCGGATTTGAGTGCGGACAGTCCGAGAAGAAAATTGCCGATCATAAAGCCGAGTCCATCCAAGTTGCGTCGTGACTCTGACTAAGGTTAGTCCGCTTTGGAAGGTTGTGGGTTAACAAATTGCAAAGCCGTATCATGAGCAGGGTTAAATGTCTGTGAAAGTTCTCCGATTTCGTTGCAACCGGTGCCGAAATTGGTATCCTGTGCGCGAGGCTAGGGCTGCTGCTTATTTCCTACCGGAAAAAGGTTCGCTAATTTATTGATGTTTCAGTGCTCTGTGACCTGGCAGTTCAAATTTCCGATCTCCCCCGAGGATTGCACAAGCAGATGCGACTAAGTCGAATAAAACTTGCCGGATTCAAGTCTTTTGTAGACCCGACGCCGATCAAGCTGCCCAGCAATCTCGTCGGCATCGTCGGACCCAACGGCTGCGGTAAATCCAACACCATCGATGCCGTGCGCTGGGTAATGGGCGAATCGTCCGCCAAGCATCTGCGCGGCGAGTCCATGGACGACGTTATTTTCACCGGCTCGAGCGCCAGAAAACCTGTCGGCCAGGCCTCGGTAGAGCTGGTGTTCGACAACAGCGACGGTACACTCGGCGGGCAATACGCGCAATATTCCGAAATCTCGATTCGCCGTCAGGTGGCGCGTGACGGACAATCCGCCTATTTTCTCAACGGCAGCCGCTGTCGTCGCCGGGATATCACGGATATCTTTCTCGGCACCGGTCTCGGGCCGCGCAGTTACGCGATTATAGAACAAGGCATGATCTCGCGCCTGATCGAGGCCAAGCCCGAGGACCTGCGGGTCTACCTGGAAGAGGCGGCCGGTATTTCCAAGTACAAGGAACGGCGCCGGGAAACGGAAAACCGCATCCGCCATACACGTGACAATCTCGATCGCCTGAACGATCTGCGCGAGGAAGTCGACAAACAGCTTGCGCGTCTCAAACGCCAATCCACGATCGCGGAAAAGTACAAGGGCCTTAAAGCCGAGGAACGGCAGGTCAGAGCCCAGTTGCTGGGTTTGCGCTGGAAAGCCTATCACGGGCAAATCGACGGTCGCGACCAGGCGATTCGCGAAGGCGAGATTCGGCTTGAAGAGCTGATTGCCGGACAGCGCTCCGAAGAGGCGGCCATCGAAAAGGATCGCACGCTGCAGATCGCCGCGGGTGATGAATTCAACAAGGTTCAGACGCAGTTCTACACCCTGGGCGCGGATATCAGCCGCCTAGAGCAGACTATTCAGCATCAACGCGAAAACCGTCAGCGGCAAACACGCGAGCTGGATCAGGTCGAACAGTCGATTCGCGAGGCCGAGGCTCACATTACGCAGGATGAGCAGCGCATCAGCGAGCTGACTGAAAGCATGCTGGCCGACGAACCGGCCTTCGAGAAACTGCAGAAGAGTCAGCAGTATTCCGCCGAAGTGCTGGTCGAGGCGGAGCAGTCGCTTGGCGAGTGGCAGAGCCGCTGGGAACAGTTCAACCAGCGCAGTAACGAACCGACCCAGACCGCTCAGGTGGAACTGTCGCGGATGGATCAGCTGGAACGGAATCTGGACGAGCTCGGCAAACGTATCCAGCGACTGGAGTCCGAACAGACATCGCTCGATACCCGGGAACTGTCGGCGGAAATTGAGGAATTGATCGGTCTGGAAGTCACCGCGCAGGCACAGGAACAACGCCTGCAAACCGATCTGCAAAACAGCCTGGAAAACCTGCAGCGGGTACGTGACACCCAGCAGGATATAGCCGCACAACTCGATGAGGCGCGAGGTCAGTCGCAATCGCTGCGTGGCCGCAAAGCCTCGCTGGAAGCCTTGCAGCAGGCCGCGCTCGGCCAGGATGACCGGGGCGCCATCGAATGGCTGCAGCGTAACGGTCTGGCGGACAAGCCACGGCTGGCACAACAGATCAAGGTTGCGCCCGGCTGGGAAAAAGCCGCCGAAGCGGTGCTCGGTCCGCATCTCGAAGCGGTCTGCGTCGAGGGCCTGGAAGGCGTTGCCGGCGTGCTGGTGGATTTTTCCCACGGCAAGCTGTCGCTGGTGGAAATGGCTGCGCGCAATGACGTGTCGGTGATCCGCGGCGATATGCTGTACGAGAAAATCGAGTCGCCCCTGCCGCTGAGCGATTTGATGGCGGGGATTTTCGTCAGCGATACGCTGGAAGCGGCGCTCAGTCTGCGGCACAAGCTGGGCGACGGTGAGTCGATCGTTACCCGGCGCGGTATCTGGGTCGGCAAGACCTGGTTACGGATTGGCGAAACGGATAAGGAAGCCGGGGTATTGCTGCGCGAGCAAGAGCTCAAGGATGTCGAGGGCGCGTTGGCCCAGGCCGAGGAGCGCGTCGATCATCTGCAGGATGAACTGGAGGTCTTTACCAATCGTCTGCAGGAGGCGGAAAGCCGCCGGGAAACCAATCAGCATGCGCTCAATCAGGGCCTGCGCGAGTTATCTGAAACGCGCGCCGGACTGAGTGGCAAACAACATCGTCTCGAACAGGCCGAGCAACGGCGCAAGCGGCTGCTGGAAGAACTCAACGATGCCCGTCTGCAGCAGGAACAGTCCAACGAAGAGCTGCTGATGGCCCGCGAGCGCCGGGCCGAAGCCCTGCTGATGGTCGAGGAGTTCGCCAACGAGCGTGAGCAGTTGCAACAGGAGCGCGACAGTCTGCGCCAGGCACTGGAAAACGCCCGTCGACAGGCGAGCAGCGATCGGGATGCCGGTCAGGAAATCGCCATTCGCGTCGAGTCCATGCGTTCGAGCAAGACGGCCACCGAACAGAATCTGCAGCGTATGCGCGCGCAGATCAGCCATTTGCTGTTGCGCCGTGATGAGCTGGCGCGGGCCCTGAGCGATCAGGACGATCCAGCCGAAGACCAGCAGGCCGATCTGGAAAACCTCCTTGAGCAGCGACTTGTTTGCGAAAAATCGCTGAGCTCGGTGCGCGGTGAGGTCGAGACTATCGATCAGCGCCTGCGAGAACACGAGCAGTCACGTGTGCGTTACGAAAAACAGGTCCAAACTTTACGCGAGGAATTGCAGAAGGAACGCCTTGAAACCCAGGAAGTCCGGGTGCGGATCAAGACCATGGAAGAGCAGATTGCCGAAGCGGGCTTCGTGCGCGACGCCTTGCTGGAGACGCTGCCCGAGGACGCCGGCCAGGACGACTGGGAAGCCAGGGTCAGTGAGCTGGAGCGCAGTATCTCGCGGCTCGGCCCGATCAATCTAGCGGCCATCGACGAGTACAAGGAGCAGCTGGAACGCAAGGACTATCTGGACAGCCAGCACGCCGATGTTATCGAGGCGCTTGAAACGCTGGAGTCGGCGATTGCCAAGATTGACCGCGAAACCCGCTCACGCTTCCGTGAAACCTTTGACAAGGTCAACACCAAGCTGCAGGAATTCTTTCCGCGCCTGTTTGGCGGCGGTCAGGCGATGCTGGAGATGACCGGCGACGATCTGCTCAATACCGGGGTTGCAATATTGGCACGGCCGCCGGGCAAGCGCGTGAGTAATATTCATCTGCTTTCCGGCGGCGAAAAAGCCTTGACTGCGGTGGCGATGGTGTTTGCCTTTTTCGAGCTCAATCCGTCACCGTTCTGCATGCTTGACGAGGTCGATGCGCCGCTGGATGATGCCAACGTCGGGCGCTTTTGCGCGCTGGTCAAGGAGATGTCGGAGCGTGTACAGTTTATCTTTATCACGCATAACAAGGTCACCATGGAGCTGTCGGATCAGTTGATGGGCGTGACGATGCAGGAGCCCGGCGTGTCCAGGCTGGTTGCCGTGGATGTGGAAGAGGCGGCGCGGATGGTCGAGGCATGACGACACTGCGTGCGGGGCGGGCCGCTTGTTTTTCCGACACTAAAATTCAAGTTAAGAGCTGATAAACCTATGGAACATTTTCGCTGGATATTGTTGATCGCCGGGTTGTTGCTACTGGTGTATATTTATTTGTCCGGACGAAACAAACGCAATGGTACGAATTATCTCTCGGGGCGGTCGAAGGATGATGCTGACCCCTTGTTTACCGATCATCGCAGCGAACGCAAAATGTCTGACCGTGGCGAGCCATTCCAGACGGCCCAGGATTTCGATGACTTCGACCCGATTCCGGGTGACGAGGAGCAGCCGTTCGATGAGGATCTGGATTTTTTCAAGCCGCTGGAAGGCATGCCGGAGCCGCGTGGCAGCCAGTCGCAGACTCGCCTGTTTTCATCGATCGCCGAAAAAATTGAGGCATTCAGCGCCAGGTTGACGCCAAAGCGCAAGGAGCGTATCGAAGCGTCGGCGGCGCGCGCGAAAAACAAGAATCCGGCCGAAGCCGGCGAAGAAAAAATCATTTCCCTCAACGTGATGGCCTATGACGACGATGTGCTGGATGGCGCCGAGTTGTACGCGGTGTTCAGTCAACGCGGCTATGAATTCGGCGATATGGGTCTGTTTCATTCGCGCTACAAGGGGCGGACTATTTTTTCCATCGTCAATATGGTCGAACCGGGCAGTTTCGAGCTTGAGACGATCGACTCCCTGCAAACGCCGGGCATTACCCTGTTTCTGCAATTGCCGGGGCCGATTGCCGCCGACGTGTTGTTCGAAGTGCTGGTTTCGGAAGCCAGCGACATTGCCCGCGCGCTTGGCGCGACTGTACGCGACAGTCAGCGCAGCACCCTGACCAAACAGACTATCCAGCATTTGCGTGAAAGCATTTATGAATACATGCACCGGGAAAAATACTTTGGTTCCCGGCCGCATTGATCACTGACGGCCAGGTCTAGCGTGGTTGCAAAAGATTCACCCCGGGCGCGCGCCGAAAAGCTCCGCGAGCTGCTGCACCGGCATAATTACGCCTATTATGTGCAGGATGCGCCGCTGGTCAGCGACGCCGAGTTCGACAGCTTGTTTCGTGAACTTGAAGCACTGGAAAAAGAGCACCCTGAGCTGTGCAGTCCGGATTCGCCGACCCAGCGTGTCGGCGCCGCGCCACAGGCCGGTTTTGCGACCGTCAAACACCTGCTGCCGATGTTATCCCTGGCGAATGCCTTTTCTCTGGAAGAGCTGGAGGATTTCGACCGGCGCGCACATGAGCGGCTCGACCTGGCGGCGGACACGCCGATCGCCTATGTGGCGGAGCCCAAGCTCGACGGGCTGGCGGTCAGTCTGCTGTATGAAAACGGCGTTTTTACCCGCGGCGCCACGCGGGGCGACGGTTACAGCGGTGAGGATATAACCCTCAACCTGAAAACCATCGGCGGGGTGCCGCTCAAACTCGACTGCAAGAATCCGCCGCCGCTGCTGGAAGTGCGCGGCGAGGTGTTTATGAGCCGGGCGGGTTTCGCCAGACTTAATGAAAAAGCCGCAGAATCCGGCGAAAAGGTCTTCGCCAACCCCCGCAATGCCGCTGCCGGCAGCCTGCGGCTGCTGGATTCACGGATCACCGCCAAACGCCCGCTGGCGATCTTTATCTATTCGCTCGGTCAGGTCGACGGCATAGAGATTCCCGCTACGCATTTCGAAACACTGCGCTGGCTCGAGTCATTGCAGTTTCCGGTCAATCCGGAAATCCGTATTTGTCAGGGCATCGGCGAATGTTTTCGCTGGTACGAAAAAATCCAGGCACGACGACCCACGCTGGACTACGAGATCGACGGCGTGGTGTTCAAGGTCGACCGGCTCGATTACCAGGCTGAACTCGGCTTTGTCTCACGCGCGCCGCGCTGGGCGATTGCGCAGAAATTTCCCGCTGAAGAAGTTCAGACTCTGCTCGAGGATGTCGAATTCCAGGTCGGCCGGACCGGCGCCATCACGCCGGTCGCCAGGCTGAAACCGGTGCTGGTCGGTGGCGTGACCGTCAGTAATGCAACCCTGCACAATATGGACGAAGTCAGGCGCAAGGACATTCATATCGGTGATACGGTTGTGGTGCGGCGTGCGGGTGACGTGATTCCGGAGGTCGCGCGGGTTATCGATGAATTGCGACCGGCCGGCGCGAAGCCGATCGTTCTGCCGGAAAGCTGCCCGGTCTGCGGCTCGGCGGTGGTGCAGGACGAGGGTGAAGCGGTGGCGCGTTGTTCGGGCGGGCTGTTTTGCCGGGCCCAGCGCAAGGAGGCGATCAAGCATTTTGCCTCGCGCAAGGCGCTGGATATAGAAGGACTCGGCGACAAGCTGGTCGAGCAGTTGTTGTCGGCCGGTTTGATCGAGCATGTCGACGACCTGTTCAGCCTGCAGCTGGAAGAGCTCGTCAAGCTGGAGCGACTGGCGGAAAAATCGGCGCAAAATCTTCTCGATGCGCTGGAAAAAAGCAAGACCACCAGCTTCGCGCGATTTATCTACGCGCTCGGTATCCGTGAAGTCGGCGAAGCGACCGCACTGGCGCTGGCCTCGGCCTTTGACAGCCTCGTAGCACTGCAGGAGGCGGACGAAGAGCGGCTGCAGGAAATCGACGATGTCGGTCCCGTGGTGGCCGGTCATATCGTGGCGTTTTTCCGCGAGCCGCATAACCGCCAGGTGATCGATGCGCTGATCGGAAAAGGCATTAACTGGCCGCAAAATACCGCTCATGCGGAGTCGGCTGATGATTCGCTGGCGGGCAAGACCTATGTGCTGACCGGCTCGTTCGACGGTTTTACCCGCGATCAGCTGAAGGAACGTCTGCAGGCAAAAGGCGCCAAGGTGAGCGGCAGTGTTTCGAAAAAAACCAGCGCCGTGTTCGCCGGCGAAGCACCCGGCTCCAAGGTCGACAAGGCGCAACAACTCGATGTCGAGGTGCTGGATCAGGCCGCCTTGTTCGAGCTTCTGCAACTGAACGCTTGAATTGCCGGCCGTCGGCCAGAGATTGTGTGAGCGCCTGCACACTTGTGTTACAATCCTTAAATTTTTTACGCAGACATAAAGCCGGGTAAACACATGACGACAGTTGCGGTTATCGGCAGCGCCGGGCGGATGGGCCGGGCCCTGATAGAGGCGGTTTCGGCGCGGCCGGCACTCAGTCTGGCAGCTGCGGTCGAAGCGCCGGGAAGCCCTTTTATCGGCACCGATGCCGGCCTGCTCACCGGCGGCAAGGCGCTGGATGTCGCAGTCAGCGATGATCTGCGGGAAGCCCTGACCGTCGCTGATGTCGCGATTGATTTCACCCGGCCCGAGCCGACGCTCGCGATGCTGGCCGAGGCGGTTGTGCTGAACAAGGCAGCAGTGATTGGCACCACCGGGTTCAGTGATGATCAGAAACGGCTTATCGAAGAGGCGTCCGCTTCGATACCGATCGTGTTCGCCGCCAACTTCAGTGTCGGTGTCACGGTCAGCCTGAATCTGCTGGCCTCAGCGGCCCGCGCGCTCGGTGATGATTATGACGTCGAAATCATCGAAGCCCACCACCGCTACAAGGTCGATGCGCCGTCCGGTACGGCACTGAAGATGGGCGAAGTGGTGGCGGATGCCTTGGGCCGCGATCTCAAGACCTGCGCGGTGTATGGCCGTCAGGGTCACACCGGCGAACGTGATGCGAAAACCATTGGCTTTGAAACGATTCGCGGCGGCGACGTGGTCGGCGATCATACGGTATTGTTCGCCGGTATCGGCGAGCGGCTGGAAATTACCCACAAGGCCTCGAACCGGATGACATTCGCCAGCGGCGCGGTGCG
>JAGRHW010000570.1 GCA_020444765.1 Gammaproteobacteria bacterium
ATGATCAGGGCAGGGGCGTCAAACCGTGAGATGGTTCAATCGCTCGGCATAGATATAGAATTTCTCTACCGTGTCGTATTTGCCGCAGGTTTTGCACTTGCCGCCTTCGCCGGCATGGTCGCGGCTCCGATTTCCTCAGTTTACCCCGGCATGGGTAACTCCGTACTCATTATATGTTTTGTCGTCGTCGTCATCGGTGGTATCGGCTCAATTCAAGGAGCGTTGGTAGCTGCCCTGTTAATTGGCTTCGTTGATACGTTTGGGAATGTCCTCGTGCCTGAGATAGCGGGTGTACTGGTCTATCTGGCTATGGCGCTGATTTTACTTTGGAAGCCGGATGGGCTTTTTAAAGCGGGGTGATGTCGATGGAAAATTCGAAATACCTGTTTGTTATTGTATTGTTTATTTTACTCGCCGTTTTTCCGTTTTTTGCCGGTGCTTACAGTATCGATCTGGTCACGAAAATAATGATCTATGCCATTCTGGCCTTGAGCCTTGAGCTCCTGGTCGGCAGTACTGGATTGGTCTGTTTCGGGCAAGCGGCTTTTTTTGGTATTGGCGCCTACGCAGCTGTGTTGCTGTCAGGTCAATCGGAGCCTTCGTCTATCTTGTGGCTCATGCCGGCTTCAGTTGTGCTAGCTGGTGTCTACGCCTTTGCTGTTGGTGCTTTATCGCTCAGAACAAAAGGCGTGTACTTTATCATGGTGACGCTGGCCTTCGCCCAGATGGCTTACTTTGTTGTGCACGACACGCCGTTAGGTGGTGGCACGGACGGTATCTACCTTTATTTTGTACCGACCTTATGGGAGTTGATCGCACTTGATGATCCACTAACCATGTATCTGTTTACACTGTTCTGGCTTGTATCGGTATTTTCGTTTCTCGCTGTGCTGCTTCGCTCACGATTTGGTCGTGCACTGGCGGGCATCAAGGTTAATGAGCAGCGAATGCGTGGCACAGGCTTTACGACTTATCCCTATAAACTCGCCGCATTTACAATCTCCGGGGCCCTCGCCGGATTGGGTGGATTTTTATTCGCGGTAAAAGATGGTTTTGTTAATCCGGAACTGATGAGCTGGCACCTTTCGGGCGCAACGCTCGTGATGATTATTTTAGGTGGTCTGGGTCATTTGCGAGGCGCGTTGGTCGGTGCTTTTGCGTATATGATTTTGCAGGAGATTTTCAAATCCGAGGCACTGTTTGGTGAATTTGCAAAGCACTGGCATCTCGGCCTCGGGTTGGTGATTATCGCTGCCGTCGCTTTTCTCCCGCACGGCTTAATAGGTCTGCCGGCGGAAGTGCGAAAACGCCTTGCCGGGTCCGGCGGCACAGGCCCTAGCAATCGTGGAAAACCAAGTATGGTGAGTGGAGGGGATAAATAATGTCTAACGAAGTTCTGCTGCGTGGACTGGATATCACTCGACGATGGGGCGGCCTTGTTGCAGTTAATAATGTTTCGATAGAGCTTGAAAAAAATACGGTACACGCGGTGATCGGCACTAACGGGGCCGGTAAGTCCACACTTATAAACTTACTCTCTGGAGAGATACCGTTATCAGGTGGAACCGTAGAGTTGCTTGGTGAAGATGTTACTGACTGGCCACAACCGAAGCGTGCACAAGCCGGGCTGGGCCGCAGTTACCAGCGCAATACAATTTATCCAAGCTTCAGTGTATTTGAAAACTGTCGCCTTGCAGCGCAGGCAACTGTACAACGCCCCTGGGTTTGGTGGCAACGAGCTGATCGGTGTGAAAAAAGCGCCGCAGCCGGGCGTGAGGCCGCCCAGAGAGCCGGTCTGGGTGTGTTACTTGATCGAACGGCCGGTGTGATATCTCACGGCCAGAAACGACAATTGGAAATTGCAATGTGTCTAGCGACATTACCAAAGGTATTGCTGCTTGATGAGCCGTTAGCGGGCATGGGTGCAGAAGAAACTGAACGTATGTTGGCACTGCTTTCTGAGTTGAAGCCTGATCATG
>JAGRHW010000571.1 GCA_020444765.1 Gammaproteobacteria bacterium
GCCCAGTCGAGACAGTCGGCTGGCAGACCGAGTTTTTCCAGCCAGCTCAGAGTCTTTTCCGGCGCCGGAAAATGCGCACCGACATCCGCCGCCCACCAGCCGCTCTCGGCCGGCAGGTACACGACCCGGCGACGCCACTCACAGGCCGAATAGGTTTTGCGCTCCCGGCCGTCGAGACAAACCTCGCCCTGGTTCGGATCAAGATCCGCGATCGCCCGCAACAACAGGGATTTTCCGGCGCCGGACGGTCCGGTAACGACGATGCTCTCGCCCTTCTCAAGGGAAAACGCACAGCTTCGCAGACCGCTGCGTTCGAGTTTTTTTATCTCCAACATATTTAATGAGAACGGTGATTAAGCGATATTCAGAAAGCGCCAACTGGATTGGCCAGAGATGCGGCAGTGTAACCTTTCAGTCGAAAGGGTCAAGCCGCAGTCATGCTGGCCAGGGGTATTGATTCAGTGAAGTTTCGGACAGGGCGCGTCAAGCACAGCGCACAGCAACTGCAGCAGATTTTTCTCGGCCTGGGTGATGTGCGCGTCATCGAGAACGATTTCCGCCGCATGCGCGATAAAGGCGTGCCGCACCGATTCCATCTGCTGTTTGAGCACAGCCAGCGCCGCCTGCAGATCTTCGACAATCGCCACATCTGCGGCTGATCGGGGTGCGATGTCCGCCGCGCTGTAGATGCTCAACAACTGCCGGTAACGGCGCAGATGCCGCTCGTCATCATGGCCGGCCGCTTCGGTCAGCAGTGAAAGCACCAAACCGTAAGCCTCGGGCAAGCTCATGGAAGTTTGCGGACTTGCAGTATTCATTTGAACATCGAGCGCATCGGCGATCAGTTGCAGCAGCAGAAATTCCTGCACAGTGTGCCCACCGTCCAGCCGCGACATTTTTTCCAGGGCTGCCAGGATTTCCCGGCGTTTTTGCAAAGTCAGATTTTTTTGCAGATCCCTGCCCGCGTAAACGACGGCTTGCGCGGCAAATTGGCGAAGCTCGTCAGGGCTTGTCTGACTGATACGATAGGCCGTCCGGGCCTCGGCGGCCTTACCCGCTTGTTTCAAGGCCGTGAAAAAAAGCGCAGGCCGACCGTCGAAGTAACTGGCCAGAACAGCATAGAGCATGGCCTCGCTGGCGTGACTATCGTTGAGCATAACCATCAAGGCATCCGGCAAACCACTATCGATGCCGGTTTGCAGTAAGCCGCCACCCCTGATGTCATGCTCGATGGATACCGCTTGCAAACCCATGGTCGAGGAAACGCTCGCTGTTTGGTCGCTCTTGTCATCGTCGATCTGGCGACGTTTTTCCCGGCGCTTGCCGAACATCGGGTCGATCTTGCGAATGCGTTCACCGATCGCCGGATGCACGGAAAACCACGCCGACAGCTTCCGGCGCGCGGTCGTCGGCAGGAAGCACAAATGCGCCAGTTCATCGGCATAATAACCACTCAGCCTTGAGCCGAAATAATGCTCGCTCGCCTTGTTCAAGGCACTGGCCAGGCCCTCGGCCTGCCGGGTGAACTGCACGGCGCAGGCATCGGCCAGGTATTCACGCTGCCGCCCGATGGCGCCGCGCAGCAGGCCCGCGCTGATCACACCGACACTGCCCAGGCCGCGCAACACGGTTCCGACGATCGCCAGCGGCAGAAAACGGGCGGTCGGATCGGGCCCGCTGATAATCCGCCCGACCTGGTCAACGGCCAGCAGGCCGCCGAGCGCGATCAACAGCCGCATGTTCAGCGGCACATCACCATTGTCGATATGACCAAATTCATGCGCGACGATGGCCTGCAGCTCATCGCGTTCGAGATGATCGAGCGCGCCTTGCGTGACCACCAGCACCCGGTCATCGGTCCGGCCGCCGGCAACGAAGGCATTGATACCGCGCTCCAGCGGCATGACCCAGAGGGAAGGCAGCGGTTGACCGGCGGCGATTGCCATCTCCGCGGCGA
>JAGRHW010000572.1 GCA_020444765.1 Gammaproteobacteria bacterium
CATCCGCACGCTCGATATCCTCGATTGCAACGGCGGCGATCACGGTCAGGCCTTTGCCACCAACTTCAATCCGGAAATCAATATCCGCGAAGTGACTGCGCTTGCCCGGCACTGGGAGAACGGCCAGTTCGTCGAGAGCCCGGCGATGGGCAAGAAGCAGGAGTTCGACTTCGAGGCTGTCGGCCCCAAGAACATGTACATGATGTACCACGAGGAACTGGAAAGCCTCGCGAAGTTCATCCCCGAGATGGAGCGCGCGCGCTTCTGGATGACCTTCGGCGACGAGTACATCAAGCACCTCACCGTGCTGCAGAATGTGGGCATGACGCGGATCGACCCGGTGACCTACAACGGCGTCGAGATCATACCCTTGCAGTTCCTCAAGGCCGTGTTGCCAGAGCCTGCCTCGCTTGGTCCGACGACCAGGGGCAAGACCAATATCGGCGACATCGCGACTGGCGAGGCACTTGATGGGTCGGGCGAGAAGACTTTCTACATCAAGAACATCTGCGACCACGAAGACGCCTACGAGGAAACCGGAAACCAGGCCGTAAGCTACACCACCGGCGTCCCGGCCATGATCGGCGCTGCCATGATGCTGACCGGCGCGTGGAAGGGCGAGGGCGTGTTCAACATGGAAGAGTTCGATCCCGATCCCTTCATGGCGATGCTCAACGAGCACGGGCTGCCATGGACGGTCGAGGAACTGGACGGGCCGGTGGCGTTTTGAGGATTTGCGATTGTGTCACACGAAGACACGAAGATGGCGGATCCCGATCTGCTGGAACGCATTGCCCGTGAGGCAGTCGATTGCGGTTTCCATCTCCATCGCGACCTCGGCCCCGGTTTGCTTGAGTCCGCATACGAGGCGCTTTTGGCTGAAGCGCTTCGGCAGAGGGGTTTCAGGGTCGAGCGTCAGGTGGCAATACCATTGAGATACAATGGCGTTGTCGTAGACAACGCATTCAGGATCGATCTCCTCGTTGAACGCGGACTGATAATCGAGCTGAAATCGGTTGAGAGACTTGCCGCGGTGCATGGCAAACAGGTACTCACCTATTTGCGCCTGATGCGCCTCCCGTTAGGCCTGCTGATGAATTTCGGACAAGCGACATTCAAGGATGGACTCAAGCGCGTTGCAAATGACTATTACGGTAATATCGGCATAGTCTGACATCTTCTTGCCTTCGTGTGAAAATTTGACCTGGCTTCGGCCGGAATGACGAGGAAAGCCAGGACTTGTCCATGCAGATCGGCACCACCACTATCGAGGCCATAGAGGCCGACATCACGACCCTGGACGTCGATGCCGTGGTCAATGCCGCCAACGAGTCCTTGCTCGGCGGGGGCGGGGTGGATGGCGCGATCCATCGCGCGGCGGGGCCTGAATTGCTGGCCGAATGCCGCACACTGGGCGGCTGCGCTACGGGCAATGCCAAGATCACCGGCGGCTATCGCCTGAAGGCGCGGCACGTGATCCACACGGTCGGCCCCGTCTGGCATGGCGGCGACAGGGGCGAACCTGAACTGCTCGCCTCGTGCTACCGCCGTAGCCTGGAAATCGCGCGTGACCACAGGTTGAAATCCATCGCTTTCCCGTCGATTTCCACGGGCGTCTACCGCTATCCGAAGGCAGCGGCGGCGAAGATCGCCGTGCGTACGGTCTCGGAATTTCTTGCAACGCACGACCTGCCGCAGACCGTCATCTTCTGCTGCTTCGACAATCAAGCCGCCGAACTGCACCGGCGCGAGATTGCCGTTTTGGAAGGAGCGAACTGATGTTCTCCAAAATCCTCATTGCCAATCGCGGCGAGATCGCCTGCCGCATCATCTCGACGGCCCGGCGCATGGGCGTAAAAACCGTCGCCGTCTGGTCCGATGCCGACCGGCACGCGCTGCATGTCGAGATGGCCGATGAAGCCGTGCGTATCGGCCCGCCGCCTGCCGTCGAATC
>JAGRHW010000573.1 GCA_020444765.1 Gammaproteobacteria bacterium
TGGTAACCGTCGGCGGCAGCCTGGTAGGGCTGCTCCGGGTCTTCGCCGTCGCCGCGCAGCGCAACGATGCCCTGAATGCCGTAGGACAACAGGTCGTCGATCGTCGCATTCAACGCGTCGCGACTGCTGCCGGCACAGGTCAGATGCGCGGCCACCGGCACGCCGGTCTCGCTGCACAAGTCCCTGACCGTGTTGAGACTTTGCTCGCGGCCGCTGCCGAGCGCACCATAGGTGACCGAGAAAAAATCCGGTCGAAGCGCTTCCAGGCGACCGACCGTGCGCCAGAACTTGCGCAGCATCGTGGCATTGCGCGGCGGAAAAAACTCGAATGACACGCCGGTTTTATTCTCTGCGTATTTGCTGGTATCGAAATCGTTCAAAACAGCCCCCTTAAAATCATGTCCGAGACATATTCAGTGTGCGACATTTCTTCTGGCCTGCCAGATTTTGACCGTCAGCGGGTCTCCTTCCAGCGTCGTGATTGCGCCGGTTTGCAGACCATTTTCGCTAAACAGCGCGTCTATTTCGGCGTCCGAGAATCCCAGCCGGTAATGCTGGTGCTCGTGACGCAAATGTTCTTCATGATGTGGTGCAAAATCCACCACGATCAGCCGTCCGTCCGGTTTGAGCACCCTCGCCGTCTCGGCAATCACCCGGCCAGCGTCCTGACTGTAATGCAGCACCTGATGCAAGGTGGCGACATCGATACTGCTGTTTTCGATCGGCATGTTGTACATATCGCCTTTGCGCACATGGACGTTGCGCAAACCCTGCTGTTCGAAACTGTCGCGGGCGATATTGAGCATCTCGGTGCTGATATCCAGCCCCATACCGCGCGTCACCTGCGGCGCGACCAGCACCAGAATACGTCCGGTGCCGGTGCCGATATCGAGAAAATCCTCAATCGGCTCGTCGCCTATGACCCGCATCAGCGCCTCTTCGACATCGTCTTCGCGCACATGCAGGCTGCGGATCTCGTTCCAGCGCTCGGCGTTTTCGCTGAAATAATGCAGAGCCAGTTCCGCCCGTCTGGCCTTGACCTCTTCCAGGCGGCTGCGGTCTCGCAGCAATTCCTCATCGTCATCGGGCAACAGATTGACCAGCATGTGCGCGAAGTCACCCGCCTCGCCCCGCTCGCTCAACCTGTAAAACACCATCGCGCCTTCGCGGAAACGGTCCAGCAGACCGGCTTCGACCAGCATCTTCAAATGCCGGGAGACACGCGGCTGACTTTGCCCGACAATATGCGTCAATTCGCTCACGCTCAGCTCACCCTGCGCGCAAAGCGCCAGAAGGCGCAAACGGGTCGGTTCGCCTGCCGCCTTCAAACCGCCCAGAATCTGTTCTTTACCGATCATGTTTCAGCCTTGCCCGATTTCCGCCACTATAATATAAAGATATCTTTATATCTATATATGTTTTAAAATATTCCCGTGTTATTAAAAAGCAGATTCCGGACCTTCTTATGAGCATAACAACAGCACGCAGCACAGCCGCACTGACCAAGGCGATCGAACAACGCATCCTGGTGCTGGACGGCGCAATGGGCACCATGATCCAGCGGCACGGACTGGAGGAGCAGGATTACCGGGGCGAGCAGTTCCGCGACTGGCATTGCGATCTCAAGGGGAATAACGACCTGCTGTCGATCACCCGCCCGGAACTGATCCGGCAGATTCATATCGATTATCTGACCGCCGGCGCCGACATCCTCGAAACCAATACCTTTAACGCCAACAGTATCAGCATGGCCGATTACGACATGCAGGCGCAGGTGCGCGACATCAACCTCGCCGCCGCCGCGCTGGCGCGTGAAGCGGCCGACCGGTTCAGCCGCGAAACGCCGGACCGGCCGCGCTTCGTCGCCGGCGTGCTTGGCCCGACCAACCGCACGGCCTCAATCTCGCCGGACGTCAATGATCCCGGCTTTCGCAATATCGATTTCG
>JAGRHW010000574.1 GCA_020444765.1 Gammaproteobacteria bacterium
AGATAGGCGAGGATGTCCCAGTTGGTCTTCGGCACGAACAGGCCGGTCGCCGCGACGGTCGCCGCGAACAGCGCCAGCATGACGAAGCCGATCAGCGCCGCCTGCGACGCCCACAGCCGCATCGCGAACGCGCCCGAAGCGAGCGTCAGCCTGTTGATTGTCGCGATCAACGCGTCCATCGCGCGAACCTTTCCCGAAATGAACTCTAGTTCGCGGCTTTCAGCGCCGTTTGAGGCGGGTCGTTGGAATTGTCCGCGTCCGATCCTTTTTCCACCGACAGCGCCGTGCGGCGCCAGAAATCGGAGCAGATCGCCGGATCGCGAAGATTTTCGAGCACGCGCCAATGCGGGAACGAGGCCGAGAATGCTGCCGCGCTCATGCGCGCATCCTTGCTCGGATTGATCCGCCCGCCGGCTGCGACGGTGATCCTGTCGAGTTCCTCGAGCAGCGCGCGCGTGCTCCCGCCGCTGTTCGCGAAGTTCAGCGTCAGCGTGTAACCGGGCATTGGAAACGACATGAGGCCCGGCGACACGATATCGCCGAAGCGCTTCAACACGGTCAGGAACGATGCCTCGCCGGCTTCGCGCGATGCCGCAAGCAGTGCCGGCACAGCCTTGCGCGCCGTCTCGAACGGCAGAACGCTTTGATGCTGGAACAATCCTTTCGGCCCGCACAACCGGTTCCAGTTCCCGATCCCGTCAAGCGGGTAGAAGAAGCGCGAATAGTCCCTGACCGTCTCCCGGCCCGCCCTGCGCTTCATGGAAAAATGCAATGCGGCGTTGAGCGCCTTGACGCTCGCCGGGTTGAACGCATTGAACGGCAGGTCGAAGGGCACGCCGAGACGCGGCGTGTGCCGGCCGGACTCGAAACGCCCGTTGCCGGCATGATTGCCGGTCACCAGCACGCCGCGCGTCTTGCCGTGAGCGGCGGCCTGGTCGAGCCAGGCGACCGAATACTCGTTGCGCCAGTCGACTTCTTCCGCGCGATTGAAATACGCGTCCAGCGTCTCGAACGGCATGACCTCCTCGAGCACGTCGAGCGACGCCACCTTCATCAATCGCAGCCGGACCCTCGTGATGAAGCCGGTCAGCCCAAGTCCGCCGATCGTCGCGCGGAACAGGCCGCTTCCATCCGCCGCGCTCAGCCATTGCGTGCCGCTGTCCGAACGGACCAGTTCCAACCCGAGGACATGACAGCCGAACGTGCCGCGCCGGTGATGATTCCTGCCATGGACATCGTTGGCGACCGCCCCGCCGAGCGTCACGAAACGGGTGCCGGGCGTCACCGGCAGGAACCAGCCATGCGGTTCGACCAGTCTGAGAATATCGGCCAGCAGGACACCGGCTTCGCATTCCAGCAGGCCGGTTTGCGGGTCAAAGCTGATAAAACGGTCGAGCCCGGTGGCGTCGATCAGCAGGCCCTGATCGTTCAGGCAGGAGTCCCCGTAACTGCGCCCGTTGCCCCTTGGCAGCAGAGACTTGTCCGTAACCGGCAGCGCATCGTGCCGCCAGCCGGGTACGACCGCGGTTTGGTCGGCGGCTGGGTAATTTCCCCACGATGGGTAAGCTGTCGGCATCGGATTGTTCAGATCGCGATATACATGATGGCGATCATGATGGCACCGATCAGCAGGCTGATCCGGTCGGTCAGGGCGAAGATCAGCGGATCATCGTGCATGCGTCCGCGATGCACGTAAACCCACAATCTGCCGATCCAGTAGAGTACCGCCGGACACAGCAGCCACAGTGCGATGGCGTGGTCATAGAGGTGAGAGACATCGTTGCTGTTGATGTAAAGCGCCAGAATCAGCACTGAGATATAACCCGACGCGATGCCGAAAGACTGCAGAATCGGCATATCGCTTAACTGGTAACCGCGCCGCGAAGCGGGTTTTTGCCCGGCCTTCATACGTACCTGCAGGCCGGTGTAACGTTTGGCGAGAGC
>JAGRHW010000575.1 GCA_020444765.1 Gammaproteobacteria bacterium
TTAAACAACTGGTTTTTTTATTCTGATTCAAAAAATATTGAGATACGGATTTTTTCCGTAAAAGATCTAATAAAAGCGCGATTCTGAACGATTTTGTCTTTGCCTTTTATAAAATTCAACTGATAGTATTTTGCATGGTGATGTTATTTTTTTTCACATGACAACCAGAGTATAAACACCTATGCTGAATCGTTTACCTCCGCTCAAACCACTACGGGCCTTCGAGGCCACGGCCCGCACCGGTTCGGTAACCGCAGCAGCGACAGAACTCAATGTAACCCACAGCGCGGTAAGTCATCAGATAAAAACGCTCGAATCGGCGCTTGGTACGCCTCTGTTCGACCGCCGTGGTCAGCGTCTTCGTCTGACCGCCCAGGGCGCGCTGCTGTTGCCGGCGGTCAGCCAGGCTTTCCAGACCATCGGCATCGCCGCCGAACAGGTAAACCGCCCGACCACCAGCGGCCGACTCAGTGTGACCTGTCCGCCCGCACTTTTGTCCTATTGGCTGATACCACGGCTCGATGATTTCACCCAACGCTATCCCGAGGTGCAGTTCCAGTTGCGTCCGTCGACCGATGAAGGGGCGCCGCTCTCACCCGGTGTCGACCTAGGCATCGTTTACGGTCAGGCACGGCAGGACGATTGCTGGGTGCGGCTCTGGAGTCGTATCGAACTGTTCCCGGTGATGTCGCCGAGGCATCTCAACCGGCAGTCTGTCCGCAGTTTGAAAGACCTGCCCAAGCAGGTGCTGTTACACGCCGACGACGGTCATGAATGGCATATCTGGCTGAGTCAGGCCGAGGCGCTGGATCTCGCGCCGCGCCGGCAGCATTATCTCGGCGGGGCCAGGGTTGCACTAGATGCGGCACTCAACGGGCACGGTCTGGCGCTTGGCGATACGCTGACCAGTGTCGGCCTGCTCGACAGCGGCGATCTGGTCGCGCCGCTGGCACTCTCGGTACCGGCCAGCGATGCGTTTTATATCGTCTGCCGTCAGGAAGTCAGGCAAACCGTTCTGGCCGATGTGTTTATCCGCTGGCTGTTTGACGCGATCGGTCAGGATATCTCCACCCAACAGTCTGTCGGGTGAAGTCAGTCCGGGCTCAATCTTAGAGCCTGCCTGAAATCTCTGTGTCGTCGCGAGAACTCGCCGATTCGTAGACCATCTCCGACTGAAATCCCCCCGGACCTTCCCAACTACGGACACCACTTGGGCATGAACTGTGAGCGTTTGGGCAAATTCCAGCACCTTAATACTTTCATCTATCGAGACTGAAAAGCTTCCGGTGGTATCATTACCCCGGCAAATTAAAACAATCCGGATAACCGGACAAACCAGGAGTACCCCATGAACAAAAAACTTATCGTTTTACTGCCGATACTGACGGGCGGTGTTTGCAGCCCGCTGTTGGCGCAGGACAGCCCGGCCGACGCCTGCCGCGAAGCTGCCAAGCTGATCGAGCAAAACGATATTGACGGCGCACTTGAGGAAGCACGCTGGTGCGTGGAAGGCTTGCAGCAACTCAAACAAAAGGCAATGTCCGGTGTTTTTCCGGATGAGGTTAACGGCTTCAAGGGTGAGGACGTTCAATCGCAAAGCGCCATGGGCATGAATATCACCGAGCGCACTTACAACCGTGGCTCCGAGAGCATTGATGTCACGCTGACCGCAGCGGGCTCCGCCGGTGGCGGTTTTGCCGCCGCCATAGCGCAGATGGGCATGACAATGGGCGGCGCCGGCAAGAAAATGCGTATTCAGCGGCAGACCGTAATGGATTTAAGCGAAGGCTCGAACAATGAGTTCACCGTGGCCCTGAAAAGCGGCGGCGTGTTGAGTTTCCAGTCGTCGAGCGCCAAACACGATGATGTGGTGGAATTTATCAAATCGTTTCCGCTCGCTGAACTCGATGAGGCAAGCAGTCAATAACTGCTGACTGTCA
>JAGRHW010000576.1 GCA_020444765.1 Gammaproteobacteria bacterium
ATTCCCGCCTGCGCGGGAATGACGGGTAAACCGACACACTCCAGCGACCACGTCGTCATCCCCGAATGCTGTAGTCGGGGATCCAGCACCTCCACCGGACAGTCCGCTGCTGGATTCCCACCTGTGCGGGAATGACGGGTAAACCAACACACCCCATGCGGCCACTTCGTCATCCCCGAGTGCCTTAGTCGGGGATCCAGAGACCCGGAAACCGGCCAAGCAAACGCAACTCAGCGCTGCGATTCCCGCCTCAGGTTATCCAGCCGGCAGCGTGTCATCGCCGTTTCGGCCGGTAGCGGCCCGTCCTCGTCATAAAAAGCCAACCCGACATACGCATCCGCTGCAGCCGCCAGCGACAGATAGAGCTTGACGAAAAGCGCGCGCGCCTCCTCGCCCGGCCAGACCTTCGGATAGGCCGCACGCGGTAAACGCGGATCGGCCAGCGCCGCCTGGCGATAAAGGTCGACCAACCGCAAGCGCAGCGCCAGGGCCAGCGCGCCCTCGGGTGCATCGCCACCCGACAACTCCTCTGCCAGCGGCCGAAAGGCATTATTGAACGCCGCATACGCCGCCGCCACATCATCCAGCGGCCAGTGGCGGGCGGCAAAAACATGTTGTTCTTCACCACCGGCCAGGGTTTCGGCAGCCAGCAGCATGCCCGGCGGACGCGCGACATCAGCACGGTTCGGCGCCATCGCGATATCGGCCCCGACCCGCACCCAATCCGGTGCTTGCGCGGCCTCACCCCGCCCCTTACCGATCGACATCAGCCAGCCAAGTGCTTGTGGCGGCGGCGCATAAAGCAACCCGGCAGCCGCGGCAAATTCCTTTTGTGCGCTGCGGGTCAAGCGATAAAAACTCTTGCGCCCGACCCGTTCGCCGACCAGCCGATCCGCGGTGACCAAGCGCGAAACCACCGTACGCACCAGTCCCTCGTTGATGCCGTGCTCAGCGCAGGTTTCAATCAGCGCCCCCATCCCGAGTCTGCCGCCACGCGGCTCCACCACGTCACCGTAAACGGTGACGATAAACGCGGTGGCACGCGGCGAATCCTCGCGCACCAGGCTGTCGTACAGCGCCGGCTCGATCGCGGCTTGTTGTGATGATGTCATCCAGTCTTGCTCCAGCAGGCATCTCGCGTTCTGCAACTCATGCCGTCATTCATAAAATATTACATATTATTTCATGATATGGAGAAAGATGTGATGTTTTATCTATCGACTGTCAGAACCACTGGCATAATAAGTGCGCGGTCGGGAGATATCCCATGATCCACCCTAAAACAACACGGATACCGTCAATAAAATGAACAAGGAAATCACCCAACAAGCGGACATTAACAACAAACCAGTGGTATTGAGCCAGGGCATAGCCGGAACCGTTTTAGCCTCTGAGCTTACCGGGCAAGGCTATCAGGCTCTGAATTACGGCCAGTTGTTTATTTCCAGAAGACTACCCGTTATTAAGGGCTATCATTAAAAAAATTCAAAAAATAAATCAATCAAATTTCCAGGGACTCTTTTAGTTAGCCAGTTATTCAAACGGTAGTCGTACTAGAGAGAATAATTTTCAAGTCGTTCAACAAGGAAAAAACAATAATGCCGGGAACAATACAAGCTGTACGCAATATATGCCTGCTATTAACCGGTATTCTCGTCATTGCCTCGTGTACCGATACACCCCGCTACCGAAACCCGGATGCCTGTGAAAATGACTACTACAGCGAATTGCTTGGCACGTATCAGGGCAGGATCAAAGCCGAGTTATGGACTTCACCCTCGCAAACAGTGCTAAGAAACCGTTGTGAATGGGACGTTGTGTTCACTCTAAGATCCAACTCGGTGGGCTCGGGAAGCGGCTATTGCACGATATTTGCGGATGTCCGCTTCACACCTCTCTCTCAACAGAATGTCGATCAGGGGAACTACACTTG
>JAGRHW010000577.1 GCA_020444765.1 Gammaproteobacteria bacterium
TATTTAATCCGGGAAATTGTACGTCAGACGCTGTGGAAAGACAGCCACGGAGTGGACGATTTCACACAGCTTGGTTAGGATAAGCCATGAACGATAAAAACACACCTCCGACCCCGGAAAACACCACCGATGAAGCCCAGCTCGCCGAAATGCGCGCAGCGCTTGAAGCGGTGGAATCGCGTATCGCGGCTGCCTGTCAACAGGCCGGCCGGGAACGTCATGAAGTGACGCTGCTGCCGGTCAGCAAAACCGTCAGTGTCGAGCGCATGCGTCTCGCCTGGCGTCTCGGACTCAATTATTTCGGCGAGAACAAGGTCCAGGAAGCCCGCGAAAAATCCGAAGCCATGGCCGACCTCGATATCCGCTGGTCGGTGATCGGCCATTTGCAGACCAACAAAGCCAAGTACGTCGCCCGCTTTGCCCATGAGTTTCAGGCGCTGGACAGTCTGAAGGTGGCTGAAGAGCTCGACCGGCGCCTGCAGGATGAGGGCCGCAGTATGGACGTGCTGGTACAGGTCAACAGCTCGGCTGAGCCAAGCAAATACGGTTTGCCCCCGGAGGAGGTGCCGGCGTTCGTCCGCCGCCTGCCGGATTTTTCAGCGCTCAAGGTCAAGGGACTGATGACGCTGGCGCTTTTCTCGCCGGATCAGCAGCTTGTCGGGCGTTGTTTCGAACGCATGCAGACCCTGCAAAAACAGCTTCGTGAGAACTTGCCGGACGGTTTGTCGATGGATGAATTGTCGATGGGCATGTCGGGTGATTTCGAGCTGGCGATTGCCCATGGCGCGACCATCGTTCGCGTCGGTACGGCGATTTTCGGCAGCCGCGCCCAGCCGGACAGTTATTACTGGCCGGGCATAAAACAGTGAGCGAACGCGGGCCGCGACAAAAGCCGGTCATTGTCTCGATCCAGTCCCAGCTGGTATTTGGTTGCGCCGGCAATAATGCCGCGGTGCCCTTGCTGCAAGGACTCGGGGCAACGGTTTATGCGGTGCCGACCGTGCTGTTATCCAACACCCCGCATTACCCGACGATCGGCGGCAAACCGCTCGAAGCGCCGTTTGTCGCCGAGTTGCTCGAACGCTTGCTTGACAGGCTTGAAGCCGGAGCGATCGACGGCATATTGACCGGCTATTTCGGCAGCGCGGACGCTGTGCATGAAGCCGCGCGTTTTATCGACCGGGTGCGCGAGCGTAATCCGGCGGTCAGCGTATTGTGCGATCCGGTGATTGGCGATCTGGATATAGGCCGCTTCGTGCCGGAAGATGTCGCCGGCGCGATAGTCGATGAACTGGTGCCGAGAGCCGATATGCTCACGCCGAATCTGTTTGAAGCCCAGTGGCTGACCGGTCTCAAGCGCAGCACACCACACGAACTGATGGATGGCCTGCTGACCGGCCGAACATCAATCGCTTCGCTGACCGGCATCGGGCTTGCCGACAAGACCGGCGAAACCGTGTCGACTCTGGCCTTCGATAAAACCGGAATCCGCAGGGTCAGAACCCCGCGCCTCAATGCGCGACCGACCGGCACCGGCGATCTTTTTTCCGCGGCGTTTCTCTATTATCGATTGATCGGCGCCGATCTGGGGACGACGCTGTCGCTGGCGGTTGACAGTGTGTTCAGTCTGATGGAAAACCTGCTGGAAAACGGCCTGCATGAAATCGACGTGCTGCCCGGCGTACCACAAACCGCGATAAAAAATCCCCGCTTCGGCGCTGAAACCCTTCAAGACGCCCAACTGGCAGGTTTGTTCAATACCTAGAAATACGCAGCTTAGCAGCCTGTCAGACGGGAATTTCAGCTTGATGCCTGATTCTCGATGGCCCGTCCGGCGCACCAGCCGCTCGCCCAGGCCCACTGGAAATTGTAGCCGCCGATGCGCCCGTCCACGTCGCAGATCTCGCCGCACAAGTGCAAGCCGGGA
>JAGRHW010000578.1 GCA_020444765.1 Gammaproteobacteria bacterium
CTGGCGCGCAGTGTCGAATCCATGGGCGTGACTATTTTCGAACACAGCCCCGTGCTTGCAGTAAATGGAAAAACCCTGCGAACCGCCGAAGGGCGGATCAAGACGGACATCATCGTCCCTGCCACCGAAGGTTTCAGCGACCGGCTCCTGAACATCAAGCGTTATGTCCTGCCGGTACAAAGCCTGATCGTCGCCACCGAGCCGCTCAGTCAGTCACAATGGGACGACATCGGCCTGGCCAGCCACCCGGCATTTAGCGACGCAAGCCGGCTTGCCACCTACGGTCATCGCAGCGCCGACGGGCGGCTGGTTTTCGGCGCTCGCGGAAGCTACGACTTCGGCGGCAAGGTGCGCTCCCGGTTTTCACTCGATGCACCGGAGTTCCGTCTTCGCCAACGCCTCGTACACGAACTGTTTCCCTCACTTCGCGGAGTCAGGTTCACCCATGGCTGGGGCGGCACGCTGGGCATCGCCCGGGCGTTCCACCCGTTTGCGGTTTTTGACCGGCAATCCGGGATCGCCCATGCCGGGGGTTATGGCGGTGAGGGTGTCGGTGCGTCCAATCTGTTCGGCCGCACACTGGCCGATCTGATCTTGCAACAGGAGACACTGTTGACCTCGATGCCGTGGGTGTTTCGTCCCGCCACTTACCGCAGCGCGCTTAAGGCCTGGGAACCAGAGCCCTTGCGCTGGCTCGCCTATCAGTCATTGCTGCGATGTTTCACCCTGGAAGAAAAACTCTATAGTACGAATAAAATAACAGGCCGCGGCGAAAAGCTGCTGGGGTCGTTTTGCGACAGACTGGCCGGATTTATGGAATGAAGCAGTGGCTTTGCACAAAAGCCAAGCGTATCAAAGGCGGGCTATTCAGCGAGTAAATTCAGCCGGACAAGAACCGCGCCCAGTGTGTCCGGACGCGATCCGTGAACTTCCTGCCTGGCGGTCAGTGTCAGGGTTTGGCGGTACTCAAACCAAGTACTTCCCAGGACTGCATGCCGCCACGATACCACTTGATCTTTTCGGCCGGGTAGCCGAATTTCAGCAGATTCATGATGTTGTTTGGCGACTGTCCGCACCACATACCGTTACAGAACAACACCAGCGTTTTGGCATTCGAATAGTCGAACACCTGATCGGGCGTACCGGCGACTATGGCCTCGTCGACTGCAAAGGAGTCCACGCCGGCTGCCGTCGAGACGCTGAACTCATCGCTCATCAACTTGATGATACTCTCGGTCGTTGCGCCTTTTTGCGGATTGAGCAATGTCCACGGCAGATTTTTCGCGCCGGGGATCGTGCCCTTCTCCACCCAGTCAGGTGTACGTGAATCAACCACCAGTATGCTGTCGTCGCCGGCGGACATCTGCTTCAGATAATCCAGCATTTCCAGCTCGGCAATCGTTTCCACGCCAGGTGCCAGTACGATCGGTTGAATACAAAACGGCGGACAGGGTCGTGATGTTTTGGCAAAATCGGGATTGACGACGGCGCCGTTATCGGGATTCCGGCTGATTACGGTATCCTTGCCGTTATGCTTGACCGTGACTTCAGACATATTGCCGCTGATGCCGACCGGTTTACTGTCACCGGCTACTGTAGACTTGACCTTGTCCATGGCCTTCTCGGCTGTACTGCAAGCAGTCAGACTCAGGCCGCCGGCCAGTAGCGTTACCACAATTAATGAAACTCGTTTCATTTAATTCCTCCAACGGTTTGACTATTCGATCGGTATCGATTTTTTTTGCTTGTCGATTTTCGTCAGAATCGCTTTTGGCCAGACTCACCCGTCGAAACGAAGCGGCTGTTCTTACGCCCTGACGGCATCGATTATAGTCATGAATCAAGCGTCACTACAAGCAATGCGGCCGGTGTCGCCGGAAATCACGCCGGGATAAAAAATCCGCCGACCGTTTTTACAAGG
>JAGRHW010000579.1 GCA_020444765.1 Gammaproteobacteria bacterium
CCAAATAATATAAAATCAATTACTTATGGTATTTCTTTTGAAAAACCCTAAACCTGTTTTGGGTTTGTAAAGGAAGTTTTACACTTCCCGGATGGCAGCGCTTCAGTTGTCTTTCGTTTTAATCCCGTCGATCAAGGCCAAATCACAAGCGGCTGGTTTGTCCTTGAAATCGCACAGATCACAAATAATACACTGCTGACACTTTGGCTTGCGTGCCAGACAGGTGTAACGTCCGTGCAGAATCAGCCAGTGATGGGCATCGACCAGAAATTCTTTCGGGACGAAGCGCAAGAGTTTTTTTTCCACTTCCAGAACATTCTTGCCCGGTGCAACGCCGGTGCGATTCGAGACCCTGAAAATATGCGTGTCCACCGCCATCGTCGGCAGTCCGAAGGCGGTGTTCAGAACCACATTGGCGGTCTTTCTGCCGACACCGGGCAAGGCTTCCAGCTCCTCGCGAGTGGAAGGCACCTCGCCCTGATATTTTTCGCACAACAACTGGCAGGTGGCGATAATATTTTTGGCCTTGGCATTGAACAGGCCGATCGTGCGGATATAACGCTTCAGACCTTCTTCGCCGAGATCACAAATCGCCGCCGCCGTATTGGCCACGGGAAATAACTTTTGCGTGGCCTTGTTGACACTCACGTCCGTCGCCTGGGCGGATAAGATCACCGCGATCAGCAGTTCAAACGGGGAGGAAAAATTCAACTCGGTCGTGGGATGCGGGTTGTCGGCCTGAAACCGTTTGAAGATTTCCAGACGTCTGGCGTTGTTCATGATGCATTTCCGGGTTTTCCGGCAGAACAGGCCGGCGATGGCAGATAGCGTTTAACGAGGGCCGATTATCAGCCGCAAAGTCACCAATGTCCACGGCTGGACTATCTAACACCCGCTTCGGGAAGCCGGCCTACGCCCTGGCTCAGTAGGTGCGTAACTGACCGACCAGTACTCCCTGAATACGCACCCGGTTGGCCGCGTAACGCATCGGCTTCATGGTGGAATTCTGCGGTATCAGCTCAACCATGCCGCCTTCGGTGGAACCCAGCGTTTTGAGGGTCGCTTCACTGCGATCAATCAAGGCCACCACGATATCGCCGCGTCTGGCGGTACTGGCTTTGCGCAGAATCACCGTATCGCCATCGAGAATGCCGGCATCGACCATCGAATCCCCGCTGACCCGCAGCGCATAACGGTCAGAGCCGATCAAAAACTCGGCAACGTTTAATTGCTCCTCGCCCTCGATCGCCTCGATCGGTTGCCCGGCGGCAATTTTTCCGAGTAACGGAATCACATAACGCTGCGATTCGACATCCTTGGAAAGTTTGAGGCCTCGCCAGCCTGTGCCATGGCGCTCGAGGTGCCCTTTGTCGATCAGGGATTGCACATAGCGGTGTACGGTGCCGCGGGATTTAATACCCAGCGCATCGGCGATTTCGGCGATGGTAGGTGCGACCGAATGGATTTCAATCTGCTCACGAATGAACGTGAACATACGTTGTTCGAGTTGAGTGAGCATGGCTAAAATTCTCCGGTTGTTCTCCAAAAAAGTGTAGAGAACAACCAGAGAAACTTCAACTGAATTTTTATGACAAGTTAAGAGTTAAACCGGTGGACCGGCACGATCCGAAACAAAGAGTCCCAGGGGGACTCAATAGGCATTTTTATTGACGAAGCCACGCAGAAAAGTCAGAAAGATTATTTTCAGATCGAACGCCAGCGACCAGTTCTCGATGTAGTAAAGATCATGTTTCAGGCGCTCATGCAGACTGGTATTGCCACGCCAGCCATTGACCTGCGCCCAGCCTGTGACGCCCGGCTTGACGCGATGGCGCGCGAAATAGCCGTCGACCACGTCGTTCCACAGCCGGTTGTCGGTGTGCGCGTTGACGGCGTGCGGGCGCGGCCCGACCAGCG
>JAGRHW010000057.1 GCA_020444765.1 Gammaproteobacteria bacterium
ACGGATTGCCGAGAAAATGATAACGGTTTTCCGCGATTGCCGGTTTCAGGGGCAATGTGTAGCAGGACTTGCCGTCCGGACAGCTGGCCGGATCCTGCTGCGCACTCGCGTAGGAGCCTTCCGGCATATCCACACTGACCGGCTTGCCGGTGTTCTGCAGAATCCAGTAGGCGGTACCCTGTTCAAGAGGGTCTGAAAAATCCAGCAAGGAATATAAATCCGTCTCGGAATTGTATTGGTAGATATACCAGTTTTTCTTGTAAGCATAGCCGAAATCGTCGGCGAAAATGTCTTCCACCGTTGCCCCATCCGGCGGCATATAGGGCAGGGAAATGACCTGCCACTGGTTGTTCGGCACGGTGTAATTGATCAGGTTAGTCAGCTTGCTGACAAATACATCGCCGGCCGATTGATTGACGTCGGTTCGCAGATTCGCGGTATTCGCTACCGGCAAATCATCCGAGTAGGTCAGGCCCGTCAAATAGGTGCTGCCGGCCCGGTCGGCGGTGATATCGGCAAATGATTCCTCGCCGCTGCCGCCGAAATAAGTCGAATAGAGTAGTTTGGAACCGTCCGCGGGCAGTTTGCTGATAAACAGATCCGATCGGCCTTTGATGATTGCCGAGATGGGATTTTCCAGCGGAAAATCGTCCGACAGGGTATAGCCGCCGAGGTAAATGGCATCGTCCCGATCCACATACAGGCTGGTCAGGTAATCGTTTTTACTGCCGCCGAGGTAGCTGGAATAAAGCAGTCTGGAGCCGTCATGGTTGATTTTGCTGACAAAGCAGTCCCAGTCCTGAGGGCCGCCATTGGCTTTTTCATCGAAAGCCTGCATAACAGGCAGATCGTCCGATGTGGTCGTGCCTGCAATAATGAGATCGCCGCTGGAATCGAGCGCGATGGCTTTGGCCGATTCCGCCCGCTGGCCGCCGAAATAGGTACTGAACAGCAGGGTTTTGCCATCTGCCGAGAGCCGGCTGACAAAGGCGTCGCCGACACCGCCGATGGTCCCGTACAGCGGTGATTCCAGCGGAAAATCCCAGGAGTTGGTCGTGCCGGCGGCAAACACTTCGCCGGCCCGGTTGACGGTGATAGCGTCGATCGAGTCGTAGTCGGAGCCGCCGAGTTTGCGGAAATACAACTGCTTTTTACCGTCCGCCCTGAACTTGCGCACGAAACCGTTGGTACTGATCTGCTGGCGGCCGATGTTGTTGGCGGTTTCGGAATAATCCGGCGCACTGCTGCGGCCGGCGACGTAAATATTTTTGTCCTGGTCAAGTGCAAGATCGGTGATGATCTCTGAATCCTCATTACCGACATAGCTCGAAAAAACCAGGTCTGTCCCGTCAGCGGCAATCTTTGTCAGAAAGCCTTCGGACAGGCCGTCGAAAGATTTATCCACGGCATGTATGAGTGGAAAATCTTCAGAGTTGGTCCAGCCGGCGATGTACGCGTGGCCTTCCTGATCGACCAGAATACTGCGGCCGTCTTCGTCGCCGCTGCCAGACAGAACGACTGTCCAGATCAGGCTGCTGCCGTCGCCGCTGAATTTGCTCACCACTACATTGGATTGACAGTCCTGACTGCAATCCATGTCGATACCGTTTGTCTCGGTATTGCTTGGGCTGAAACTGCGACTGAGCAGATAGGTGTTGCCGGCATCGTCCACGGCAATTTTACTGCCTGAATCGAAAAGATCGCCGCCGAGCAGTTTCGAGTAACTCAGCACCGGATCGATAATGAGGTCGTGGCGGTGATCCCATTGACCGATCTCGAAACCGAGCTGCCAGCGGTTGTCCGCTGTGCCTGGCTTGTATAATTTGTAAACAGCCTGAATTTCTTGGTGTGTTCCGTCGATGGTCTGGTAAACGACGGGGTTTTTCTGTTCCAGAGAATCGTCGCCGAAGTGCAGTACGGCATTGCCCTGTGCGTCGATACTTATTTTGTCAACGCCGTCAAAGAGAGCTGAATGACCGACGGATCGGCACCGGCTTTGACGATAAAGTCATATTCGATTCGTTGCCGGTTGCCGTAGTATTCAAGGTCTATGTCCTGATAAATATTCTTGTACTTGACACCGCTGAAATGCGCCGCACCTCGTAACCACTCGGAGGGCCGGGCGGAGTTGAAATAACTGCTGGTACTTTGCAGGCGGTTGAGGCCGACGATCTCGCTGTTGTTATTGATCCCCAGTGGTTGTATCCGGATTTGCTGATATGTCGAGGTCTGCGGTTGTTCCGGTGTATCGGCCTTCGGCTTGAGCGTCAGGTCAGCTGCGGAGCGGGTCAGGGCCAGTCGATAGTTGGGCGTAATGGAAGTGAAAACGATATCGTCGTTTTCCTGGCCGATGTTTTGTTCAAAAAATAATGGTGTGCGGTCGATGCGGGTCAACACCGTCGACGAGTCGCTAAAACCACCGGCATCAGTGATGTATGCAGTAGTTGGCGTAACCGCGGGTGCACGCGGCAATGAGCCGGCGCTGAGCTGACCGGGCTTGAGCAGGCTGATACCGGCTGCTTGTAATGTTAATAGCGTTGCCGCAAAACAACCAGCAAACACTGTAATTCTGGTGAATCCCAATGTTCTATCACCCTGATGACTTGTCAACAGGATTCAAAGCAAGGTTTTTGCCGTTTGTGCCGTTTTTTGTTTGAAGAGCAGCTTGTCGAGCTAACCCGTCCAGGCTGTAATCCTGAACGGCTTTTATTGAAGAAATCAGCCTGTAGATTATTCATTTAGAGTTTATGACCATTAGGAGTCGTGATGATATTCAGGCAATTGTTCGAAACCGATTCGTCAACCTATACCTACCTTATTTCATGCAGTAAAACCGGCAAAACGGTGTTGATCGATCCGGTGCTGGAGACAGTGGAGCGTGATCTGAAGGTTTTGCGTGATATGGGGTTGTCACTTGATTTTGTGCTCGATACGCATTTGCACGCCGATCATCTGACCGGTTCGCGCAAACTGTCTGCCCTGACCGGCTGCAAGATTTGCGGGCCGGCTCTGGACGAATTGCCCTGTACGGATATAGGTGTGCGGGAAGGTGAAGTATTTAAGCTCGGGGATGTGGATATACATCCGCTCTATACACCGGGACATACGGATACACACCATGCCTACCGGATCGACACACCGATCCAGAGTCTGTTGTTCAGCGGTGACGCCTTGCTTATCGATGCCTGTGGAAGGACCGATTTCCAGTCAGGCGATGCAGGGCAGTTATATGACAGCATTCAGGAGAAATTCTTCAGTCTGCCGGATGAAACACTGGTTTATCCGGCCCACGATTATGACGGCCGTATGGTCAGCAGCATCGGTCAGGAGAAGGTGCGTAATCCGCGCCTGGGACAAGCGAAGTCCCGCGATGAGTTTATCGCGATCATGAACGGGCTTGATTTGCCTTATCCGCGAAAGATAGATTTTGCGGTACCCGGCAATGCCTTGTGCGGTGAATGTCCGCCGAATGTGCCGGAAGAATTGCGCGGTCCGTGCGCGATTCACGAGGTCGGTTAGGGCCTGTTAACACGCATTTTCCGTGGAGCGGCAACAGTGAGCGGATTTCGCCTGTTTGGAAAAGCAGGTGAAATCCGTTTATTTCTGTGGATTTTTGCCGTCCTCAAGTTCTTTTTGACGTGTCCGGCAATGGATTAAGACCCGACGTTTTTCTTCTTCGGAGAAAGCTGTCCAATCGATGATTTCGTCCAGATTCCGAAAACAGCCGATGCAGACCGACGTTTCCCTGTCCAGAGTGCAGATGCCGATGCAGGGTGATTTGATCGGTGTGTCTTGCGAATCAGGTCTGTCAGTCATGCAGTAAAATCTGTTATTGCCCGGGCTGCTTACAAAGAGGCGATGCCAATCCGGGGAACAGGATATCTGCCGGTACGTCTGGCCGTTTCTCCCGGGTGTCGGTAAAGCTGCCGGAACACGCTACTTATACTTATAAGTATATCAAAGCACTGCAGGGTCCGTGGCTAATCATGGAAAACCGTTACTTTGGCTGAACTTCTGCCGCCTGCCGAGTCTTCGATCGTATAGGTAAACGAGTTTGTTTCCGCGTCGGATCCTTGTGGCGGATAGTAAAACAGGTGTTTTCCATCCAGGGAAATCAATACCAGACCACCCATGGCCGGCGTGCCGACTTCAACAATGCTCAGGTTGTCGTTATCCGGATCCGAGTCATTGGCGAGTACGTTCAGCGTGCTCCAGCGATCGTCGTCGACTTCAAAGCTGTCGGGCATGGCCTGAGGCGGTGAATTCAGACTGGCGACGGTGACTTCAACCTGCGCGCTGGCAGTTTTGCCGCTTTCGTCGCTGATCGTGTACATGAAGGTTTCGGTGCCGGAGAATCCCGATTCCGGAGAATACAGGATGTAACCGTTGCTGCTGATTCGCGCGCTGCCGCCCTGATCCGGCCGCTTGCTGATTCGGGTAATCGTCAGGTTATCCTGCTCGGGGTCGCTGTCATTGGCGGTGACATACAGTTTATTGTTTCTGCTGCCTACCGCGACATTAAACCGGTCATCGACGGCGACCGGTGGCAAATTGATGTCGCCAATGACAGTGATTGTGACTGTCGCTGCATCGCTGTAGTGTACGCCATCGAATACGCGGTAGCTGAAGCTGTCAGTGTTCGTCGGAGCGGATTCATTATGTGTATAACGGAATCCGCCGAGCTGGGTGAAGTCGGCGGCGAAATCATTGCTGGCGTGAGCCGGTAACGCGAGTAATTCAGCTTGCAGGCAATGTCCGCTGAGGTCGGTGTTATCGTTATCATTACCAAGAACGCTTTGCGCACCGGCGCTGATACTGCAATCGGCGTTATAGACGATGTCGTTGATCACCAGGGTTTCACCTCTGTCGACCTGATAGAAATCGTCGTTGGCGAGCGGCACATCATTGACGGTGGTCAGGCAGAATGTGACATCGCGTGAGGATTCGCCGCCATCGTTGTCGATGACCGTCCAGCGATAGGTCATGCCGATCGGTGAGGCCAGTGGCGGGGAGACGACGGTAAACTGGCCGTCGGTGTTTATGCTTGCCGGATCCTCGTCGCCGGTTGCCGGCGCCTTGTTTATCACGGACAGATTGCAGTTGTCACTGCTGACATCGGGTTCGCAGGCTTCGCCGATCAGATTGGCCGCGGTTTGCAGGTTGATCCATTGCTCACAGACACTGAGTTTGCCCTGATCCGCCAGGGAGCCATGGTAAGCGACCACTTTGCCGTCGATATCGCTGCTGCCGGACAAGTCGATTTCACGGGAACCGGATTCCACCATGACGACGGATTGCTCTTCGTCCAGCAGTTCATTATCGACCATCACCTGAATGACCGGATCTTCGTTATACTGGCGGCCGGCAGAATCGACCCAGCCACAAGCGGAAAGCGTAGCGGGCAGGGCGATACAGGCAATGGCAAAACGGCGGGAACGGCCGGGCATAAGTTGGATCACGATAAACATTCCTGAGAAACCGGACAGGATGTATATCGGCTGGCCGGGATGTGACTTGATTAACATTTTCTGTGTCACAACGGCTTTCTGACGCTGCTGTCAGAGATTTGTGCCACCCGGGACTGAATATTGACATGACATTAAAATTTATAGATTACTTAAATCATCTCAGGCTGCAGTCGATAGATAAGACAGGGCACGGAATGCCGGAAAATACCTCGAAAAGCCATGGAACGCGGCATTTCCCGAAAATCTCACGCATTTCGTCAAGAATGGCATGGACGCTGCAACGTCCATAAGCAAGTTTCAACGGTAATTTTTGTTGAATATCGCTCTTTAACAAATTGGTTTAACTACATCAAAAACGCTTATATACAGTGTTTTTGCTGAAATCGAGCGAATCGTGACCGGCTTTTTCGATGTAAAGAAAAATAACGGGAAACTGGCACGAGGGATGCAAAAAGAAATACCAAGGAATAATCGATAAGTTCAGGATGAATTTATCATCGGCGACAATAGGATTTGTCGTTTTGAGATGGGCAGGATGATGTTCCCATCCCTGGTACCGCGAAGATCAGAGGATCGAACTGTCCGGTATCATCCAGATTCAAGAACTTGCCCAGGGACGGGCTTGCAGATATGGTCGATTAGCGTACCATATCCTTATGAGACTATTGATGTGTAAGGTAGAGCTCCCGGTGCCGGCGGTGACGAAGGACTCGTTGCTCCGGTACCACAAATTCAACGCAAATCGGTAAAGCGGTTTGCTGAAGACACCAACGGGTCGGCTCAGGAAAGAATCGACTCCGTCCACAGCCGGTAGGGGGTGGACACAAGGGCCGCAGAACAGTTCCGGCTCTGACACCGGGTCGATCCATGGACAGGATTGCAGGTGTCAACGAATTATCGAACTTGCCCAGGGACGGGCTTGCGGATATGGTCGATTAGCGTACCGTATCCTTATGAGACTACTGATGTGTAAGGTAGAGCTCCCGGTGCCGGCGGTGACGAAGGACTCGTTACCCCGGTACCACAAATTCAACGCAGAACATGCGAAAAAAAAGCCTGGATGATTCCAGGCTTTTTTGTTTGGTCGGAGGGAAAATACTGTTCGCTATTTTCTGGCTCCCGGACCGTTCACTTCCAGGCCATTACTCAAATAGGTATGGAAGTATTCAAGGTTGGCATATTCCTCACCCTGGGCCTCGAATGCTCTTGCCCGTACTTGTTCATTGCAGCCCGCATAGCGTCGATGAAGCGTTCCGAGTGCACCCCACTTGGAGCGGTATACCGGGAAATGCGTGACCTGGCCAAGTCCAGGACCGAGTAACTCGGTACGGATTTTATGACCGGCATAGGTCATGTGACAATCAGCGCAAGACATGTTTAGCTGGCCACGCTTGGTATAGTAGAACTGCCGGCCCTTTTCATAGGCCGCCAGGGCACGTGGGTCATCGGGTATTTCGATATTGAAGACATTGCCGCGGGAGGTGTAGGCCATATAGGCAGAGATATCTGCAATCGGACCTCTTTTGCCTTTAAGCGGTTCTTCGCCATTTTTCACACGGCATTGGTTAATGGCGATTTCGAGTGTCACAACCTTGCCGGTGTCTTTATCGAAGTAGGGGTAGTTTTGACGTATGCCGATACCGCCGTTTTCAAAGCAATCAGCGTATGTCTTGCCATTGGCAAAAGGCGTATTGAACAGTTCTTCTCCGTTCGCCAAACCTAACTCGTAGGGCGGGAATTCCTCGATATCTTCCCATTGAGCCCGTGCATCAGCATCGATTGAATAAACACCGTCCTTTAAATCTTCGAAGGCCGTGTCAGGAAAACGTTCCTTATAAAAATCACGAAATGCTTTTAAATCTTCTTCCGGACTCGCCTGGCCGACCAAAGGGACAGATGCCAGCAGGCAGACCGTGGAGACAGTCAATAAGACCTTTTTCATAGGGTTCCTCCTCGCAGCCGGTATTCGATGAATACCGGCGATGGGTAATTTTACTTTATAGGCGCGTCGGTTGAGTCTGATTTGCCGTTATTATCCACCCAGCTGATGGTCACGTTGTCGCCTGCCTTGCCGCCCTTGAAGCTGAATGACAAATACGGGTTTTTCGAGATGGCGCCGCTCCAGTAGGCGGTCATCACGGTGTTGCCGTTGTGCACGCCCTTGACCTCGGTAATGTAATTGGGAGGAATCGGCTCGCCGGTCTTGCTGTTTTTCTGGCCTTCCTGCTGCATGGGGTGACTCATCAATGCCTTGACAGTCACGACATCCCCTTCCGCCTTTGCTCTAACTTTTATTGATGCCATGGTTTTGCTCCGTAAGTCTCTGTGTTAACCGCCGCAGCCACCGATGGTGACCTTGACCTCTTTTTTCGCTGACATGAGTTTGCCGTCGGATTTGACGACCGCGATGACGTCAGCCGTTTTGCCCATTTTGATCCGGGTGGAAACAAAGGCTTCGGCGCCGTCACTGAGTTCATAGGCGGAGGTGAGCGGGTTGGGGTTGTTGGCCGCGTAGATGTAAATGGCTTCCACATTGGGTAGCGTTGAGGAGACGGTGACCGGTACGACGGCGCCGTTTTCAGCGATATCCGGTGCCTTGACGGTGATTTCACCGGATTCGGTGGGTGTACCACCGGCTGAAGCGGCGATGGCTTCGTCAAGGGTTTTCAGTGCAAAGGCGTCGCGTGACATTTCGGCCAGTACGGTTTGCGGTGCGAGCAGGCCGGCCGAGGCGGCGACCGCCAGGGTGGTGCTGGCCACCGAACTTTTCAGAAGTAATCTGCGTTGCTTGATCATGATTGCTCCATCAGGGTAGATTGAGAGAAATTATAATGAATGAATATAAGAGACGACTTTTTCCAGCTCGTCCGCAGTCAGGATCTCATGGGCGCCAAACGGCGGCATGATGGTGGTCGGGTTTGCGACACGGGAGTCGTAAATCTGACTTTTGAGTTTTTCACGGTCAGGGAATCTGGCCTTCATAGCCAGTAAAGGCGGGCCGATATTACCGGGCATCTCTCCACCTTCAATCGCGTGACAGGAAAGGCAGTTGCCGAGCTTGGTACTGAACGCTATCTCTTTGCCTTCGGCTATATCGGATGCTTCGTCAGCGTTGGCTACACTGATAACAGATGTTGCTATCGATCCGAACAACACAGCACTGGACGCTGCCGCGAGCATAGCCCGAACAGGTTTCCGCATATGAATTTCCTCCCGGAGATCTGGAACTTGAATAAAATTGTTTTATTTTATTATTTTCTATGGGTTGAGCTTTCGCAATTACACAGCTCTTCAGCCATGCTACCAGAATACGCGAAGATACCTAAACTTCCTAGTATAAACCCCTAGGTGTATAGGCTTATCTCCAGAAGGATAGGAATAAATTGCTTTCCTGTCCATTGAAGGTAGAGGGTGTTCTGGCGGGTTATTTTTGTATCTGTTTGAGGCGGGCCTGGATGCGTAAACGGGCGATGGAATCTTCGCCTGCGGTGTTCAGGGCCATCTCCAGTTGGCGGATCGCTTCGCCGGATTGCTGGTTTTTTTCGTAGTAACTTGCCAGATATTCATGGCTGGCCGTCAGGTTGTGGCGTTTCTGCTCAACATTGGCCAGTTGTCGATAGGCATTTGTGTTGGCGGGAGTGACACGCCTCGTGTATCGGACCAGGGTGTCGTAGGCTTCATCCGCCTGATCCGCGCTCATCAACAGGTCCGCAAGGAGTTCAACCGGGCTGTAATCGCCGGGATAAACTTCGATAATGTCCTGCAGGGCCTGAACGCCGTCTTCCTGCCGACCGGTCAGAAAATCCAGTTTTGCATCCAGTATGCGGATAAAAAAATTGTGGCCATGCTTGGCCAGCAGCGTCGAGGTTCTGGTTTTGGCCGAGTTGAAATCGCCGCTGCGCTCTTCGAGCAACGCCAGCCCATATTGTACGGAGGGGTTGTCTTCGGCATTCCGGGCCTTGATGAAAACCTGTCGGAGGTTGGCCTGATCGACGCTGGTGAGAACTGCCAGGCGCGTTCTGAACAGTTGATAGGAAAGGCTGTCATGATCGCCTTGATCACCGATCATTGCGGTCCGGTTACGGGCCTCGGCAATACGGTTATCGCCCAGCGGGTGCGTTCGCAGATATTCAAGCTGATAGGCTGAGGCATTCAGCGAACTGTTGCGTTTGAGAATATCGAACGATTCGACCATGCCGGATGCGGAAAAACCGGCTTTTGACAATATATCTATGCCGATCCGGTCCGCTTCATACTCATTGGCTCTGGTGTAATTGATCTGGGTTTGCTGCGAAACAGCAAGGCCGGTTGCGAGAGCGGCCTGGCCGGCTTCGGCAGAGTTCTGGCCGACGATAATGGCCGCCAGTATCGCGGCAGCCGTAGTCAACCCGCTGTGTCCCTGTGCCGAGTAGGCGCGGGCATGATGACGCTGACTGACATGGGCGATTTCGTGGGCCATGACCGCTGCCAGTTGACTTTCACTGCCGAAGGCGCGGATCAGCCCGCTGTTGATGGCGATATAACCGCCGGGCACGGCAAAGGCGTTGATCGAATCATCTTCCAGCAGGAAAAACGTATAGGGATATTCAGTGCCCGTCAGCCCCGCCAACAGGCGTTCGCCCAGCCGCTGGATGTACTCCTGTGCCTGATAATCCGTGATAATCGGCAGGCTTTCGATAGCTTGACGCATGAATTGCGCGCCTATTCGTCGCTCTTCCTGCGGAGACAGGCTCTGGTCGACCGGCTCGCCCATTTGTGGCAGGTTATCCGTTTGCGCGAGGCTGCCGTAGCCGCACGTAATGACCAGCAACGCAACCCGGATGGCGAGGTGAAGGCACTGTAAAGGCGAGTGCGCCGGGGGATTTCTATGTGTGAGGCTCATAGTCGATTGAGTATGCAATAAAAGCGCAAAAGCGTCAGTTGTCTTTGCCTGAATTTACCAAACCGGAAATTTCACCCGGTTTTTTTATAAGACCGGAGATCTGCAAAAATTATTCATAGAAACTGGCGACAATTTCTAGAAGGGCTGTAATTAAAGTATTGAAATGAAAAAAATTGTCGGTCCTGAACCCTCCCATTTTAAATATAGCCCTGTGAATGGAACTGGCCTATTCTATTGTTCTTTAAACAAGCAAATTATAATATTTGCGAATATTAATATAGTTTTCACCGGTCAAAAATACTAACAGGCTCGGTTACTTATCGATCGACAAACCGGTATAAACAACTCCGATCCGCCGGCGGGGATTTGATTCCACTATTTTTGCGGGTTACTTTTCCATTTTGGCGTAATGCCACAAACCTAGACGGAGACTTTTGATCTATGGCTGAATTTGACCAAGAACTAGACGCATCTGGCCTGAACTGCCCGTTGCCGATTCTACGCGCAAAAAAATCACTCGCCCAACTGAGCGCCGGACAGGTTCTTAAAGTAATTGCGACAGACCCCGGCTCAGTCAAGGATTTTGAGGCATTTTCCAAGCAAACCGGCAATGTGCTGGAAAGCTCCAGCGAAGAAGGTGGCAAGTATCATTTTATGATCCGTAAATCCTGACGGCCGGAGATCTTCATTATTATGGCCGCCGGTAGTTGTTTGTCCGGCGGCCATGCCTGAAAACACAGACCCGACTACGGGGGGAACGAGGAAATGTCTGATCAAAAACGACTCGCGATTATAGCAACCAAGGGTACCCTGGATTGGGCTTACCCGCCGTTTATCCTGGCTTCGACCGCAGCGGCTCTGGACTACGAAACAGAAATATTTTTTACCTTCTACGGCCTGCAGCTTCTTAAAAAGAAACTCGATCTGAAGGTCAGTCCGCTTGGCAACCCCGGCATGCCGATGCCGATGGGCATGGATAAGTGGTTTCCGGTGCTCGGTACGGCCATTCCCGGCATGCAAAGCATCATGACCGGCATGATGAAGCAAAAGATGAAATCCAAGGGTGTGGCCAGTATCGATGACCTGCGGGAACTGTGTCAGGAGGCCGAAGTAAAATTTGTCGCCTGTCAGATGACGGTGGATCTGTTTGATATGCCGACCTCAGAGTTCATCGACGGTATCGAGTTTGGTGGTGCGGCTACCTTTTTCGAGTTTGCCGGCGAATCCGATATTACGCTTTATATCTGAGCAAACCCTCTGGCGCCGCCTGGAATCAGCCGGGCGGTGTTTTCCCCCTCCGCTTTTCTTTAACTTTCGTTTTGATGCCTCGTAATTATCGTCCGGTATAGCCGCCGGCTTTCCCGGACCGGCTTAAACTGAAGCTAAAAGAAGGACTTCATTCAAACGATTGACTTATTGAGTGTGCTGCGGGATTGCAAATCGTGGACAGCTCAAGCAGAATTACCGATTGGCATCAAGTGGGGTCAGGGCTGCTCGTGCAGTTGCTGAAACAGTCCATGTTGTCCAGAATCGCGGATTTTGTCCTGACAGTTCTCAAACCGGGCGGGCGTATCTGCAGAAGGTTTGAGGCAAGCCGTATTTTTCCGGGCCGGCTCATGTAATGTCCAGGCCCATATTTCTAAATTGTACATAAGTTGAGAGGAGCTGTCGTGGAGCTTTCCGGTGGCGAAATAATCATACAGGCACTCAAGGAAGAGGGCGTCGAGTTTATCTTCGGGTACCCCGGCGGTGCGGTTTTGCATATTTATGACGCCTTGTATCAGCAGGATGATGTTGAGCATATCCTGGTGCGTCATGAGCAGGGTGCGACTCATGCCGCGGACGCCTACGCACGGGCAACCGGCAAACCGGGTGTGGTGCTGGTAACCTCGGGGCCGGGAGCGACCAATGCGGTGACCGGTATCGCCACGGCGTTTATGGATTCTGTGCCCATGGTGGTTATCACCGGCCAGGTTCATCGGCATATGATCGGCAGCGATGCGTTTCAGGAGGTCGACTCTGTCGGTATCACCCGTCCCTGTGTGAAACACAATTTCCTGGTCCAATCCCTGGAAGACCTGGCGCCGACCTTGCGTAAGGCGTTTTTTGTTGCAACCAGCGGCCGCCCAGGCCCGGTTGTCGTTGATATCCCGAAAGACATTACCGCGCCTGAGATCAAGATTCCGTTCGTTTACCCGGAAACCATTTCGATGCGCTCCTACAACCCGAACGTAGCGGGCCATCCGGGACAGATTCACAAGGCTGTGGAATTATTGCTGTCCGCGCGCCGGCCGATGATCTACAGCGGCGGCGGTGTTATCTGGAGTAACGCGTCGGATGAACTGACCGAACTGACCCGATTACTCGGTTACCCGATTACCAATACGCTCATGGGACTCGGAACTTTCCCGGCTTCCGACAAGCTGTTTGTCGGCATGCTCGGCATGCACGGCACTTTCGAAGCCAATATGGGCATGCACGATTGTGACGTTCTACTGGCTATAGGCGCACGTTTCGATGACCGCGTGACGGGTACGATCAAGGACTTTTGCCCCGGCGCGAAAATCATTCATATCGATATAGATCCGGCGTCCATCTCCAAGAATATCCGCGTCGATATCCCGATCGTCGGTGACGTCAAGCACGTGCTGAATGTCATGCTCGACGAGCTGAAAGCCGCCGATCGCCGTGCGGACCCCGATGACCTGTCGGACT
>JAGRHW010000580.1 GCA_020444765.1 Gammaproteobacteria bacterium
TGCCTCCGTCGGACAGTCCGCTGCTGGATTCCCGCCTGCGCGGGAATGACGGCGCTCCGAGCCCCCTCAAGCCCGCAGTCTGCGATTGTCAGGATCATAGGGCGACTCATCAATAACCGTGGCCGCATACATCTCGCCGAGTATCCGGATCTGCAAGGCCGTGCCGCCGGCGGAAAATTCCGGCCTGACCATACCGAGCGCGAGCGACTTACCGGTCCGCCAGCCGAAACCACCGGATGTTGCGCGACCGACCAGTTTGCCATCGGCATACAGCGGCTCGGAGCCGCGCGCGTCGCTGTGCGTTACGCCATGCACTTCCAGGGTGACAAAGACATTGTCGAAACCTTTTTTCTGCCAGTCGATTAACGCTTGTTTGCCGATAAAATCACAGGATTTATCCAGCCGCACGAAACGGTCGAGACCGGATTCCAGCGCGGCATATTCGATTGACAGCTCACGCGGAATCAGGCGGTAGGATTTTTCCAGCCGCATCGAATCCATGGCGCGGATACCGAACGGCTTGATATCGAATTCCGCGCCCGCGTCCATCAGCAAATCGAAAATGGCATTTTGCATCTCGATCGGATGATGCAATTCCCAGCCGAGTTCACCGACAAAATTCACCCGCAGTGCGTGAGCCTGCGCATGGCCGACGTTGATCGCCTTGCCGCTCAGCCATTTGAAATTTTCGTTGGATAAATCCGTATCGGTTAATTTTTGCAGCAGCTCGCGCGATCGCGGTCCGGCCAGCACCAGCACGCCGTATTGCGTAGTGACTTTCTGCAACTCGACGCTGCCGTCACGTGGACAGTTTTTACGCAGATAATCCCAGTCATGCCGCTCCATCGCCCCGGCCGACACCAGGTAGTAATGCTGCGGGCCGGTCATATAAACCGTAAACTCGGCGCGCACACCACCGTTTTTCGACAACATATGGCACAGACTGATACGGCCCTGACGGCGCGGGATTTTATTGGCAAACAGCGAATCCAGCCAGTCGGCCGCGCCGGGGCCGCTGACCTCGAATTTGGAAAACGCCGACATATCGAGCAGGCCGACTTTTTCCGCGACATGCCGACACTCCGCGCCAACCAGCTCGAAATAATTACTGCGCCGGAAACTCCATTTCTCCCGCGGTTTTTCAGCGCCGCTGACGGCCGGGTGATTGGCGTTCAGCAACACATCGGCCTTGTTCAACTGATCCTCGTCGAGGCCATAATCGGGCGGCGCGAAAAAATTCGGCCGCTCCCAGCCGTAAACCGTGCCGAAGACCGCACCCAGCGCCTTCATGCGATCATAACAGGGCGACTGCTTGAGCGGTCGCGCGGCCTCCCGTTCTTCATCCGGATAATGGATGGTGAACACCTTGGCATAAGCCTCCTCGTTTTTGCTGCGCAGATAACCGCGGCTTGCGTAAGGTCCGAACCGGCGCGGGTCCACCCCTGTCATATCAACACTCGGCTCGCCCTCGACGATCCATTCTGCCAGCTGCCAGCCGGCGCCGCCGGCGGCGGTAATACCAAAACTATGGCCCTCGTTGAGCCAGAAATTCTCAAGCCCCCAGGCCGGCCCGACAATCGGATTACCGTCAGGCGTATAGGCGATCGCGCCGTTATAGACTTCCTTGACGCCCACCTCACCGAACGCCGGCACTCGCGCGATGCAGGCTTCGATATGCGGCATCAGCCGGTCCAGATCGCCCTCGAACAACTCGTACTCAGCCTTGTCGTCCGGGCCGTCGAGGTAACAACAGGGCGCGCCCTTTTCATAAGGGCCGAGCAGCAGGCCGCCAGCTTCCTCGCGCAGATAATAGGAGGCGTCCGATTCACGCAACACGCCCTGCTCGGGCAAGCCCTGTTTATGCCGTTCGAGTATCTCCGGATGTGGCTCGGTCACGATAAACTGGTGCTGCACC
>JAGRHW010000581.1 GCA_020444765.1 Gammaproteobacteria bacterium
GCGCCAACGCTGGTTGTCAGTGATGAAAATGCCGCAAAGCAGGTCAGCCATGTCGAAAATCTGCGCATGCTTAAGCGCAAGAAGCACGAACTTGGCGATATTCTGCTGGTCGATCAGAAGCACGCCGTTTCCATGACCTATTATCGCAACAATATTCTGCATCTTACAGCCTTACCGGCGCTGGTCGCCTGTTGTTTTCCACAAGGGGCCATGCATGACAGACCGGCGGTAAGGAATATGATCGCTTGTATTTATCCGTTTTTTCGCCGGGAGTTTTTTCTGCAATGGCGGGTAGAGAATATCGATAAGGAAGTCGACAGCTTGCTTGACTGGCTGAGCGGGCAGAAGCTTCTGGACTTCGACGAGCAGAGCGGTAATTTTCTGCATGCCGCTGAAAATGCCGGATCGCCACAGCTGCAGTTGCTGGCAAACGTCATTTCACCGACTCTTGAGCTTTATTATCTGATGATCGTGATGTTGCGCGATAGCCGCGAGAAAAAAATCAGCAGGGACGATATCGAAAAAAAATCCTTCCTGGTGGCGCAACGCGTGGCGATGATTCACGAGCTGAATTCACCGGATTTTTCCGATAAACATCTGATTGCGAATTTTTTAACCCAGCTTGAAAAAAACCGCTGCATCCGGTTGCGGGATGACGATGGCATCGAATGCAGCGGGGACTTTTCTCTTGTCGAGAAAAACCTCTCGTTGCTGCTGTCGCCTCAGGCGCGTTCGGCCATTCTGCAGACCGCCAAAACACAAAGCTGACAGGCCGCCTTTAAAACCAGAGCAAATGCAGACAGGTACGCACCGCGATGGCCACCAGTGTGCCGTAAACGGCTACGCCGAATACCGAGGCCACCCGCGGGCCGGAAGAGATCAACAATGCAACGCCGGCAAGGTCGAACGGGTGAATCAGAAAGCCGGCCATCCGGTTGAATTCAGTCACGGAAATCAACCCGTCACGGAGAAACTCCGAGACCACGCCCATCATCGCGGTGCCGCCGGCAATGTATTTGGTAACCACCGGCAGTAACAGATTGGGCGAAACCCCGAGCAGTTGAAATACCGGCGCCAATAATTCGCCGAGAAGCTCGATGACGCCGGACGAGTCCAGCAGCTTGACCAGTACCAGCGCGAGGACCAGGAGCGGAATGGCGCCGGCAACAATGGAAAAGGCTTCCCGTCCGGCGTGGTTGATGATATCGATCAGGCCTTTGGTGTCGGCCGCCTGCGGATGCTCGGGCAGCGATTCCGGCGGTTCCAGCCGGTCCGGCAGCTTGCGGGAGAACAGATACCAGGTACTGGCGGCGCCGACCAGGCCGCTGATCAGGGAAAAAATCAGCGTGACCGGCAGATCGAGCCCTTTGGCCGCCATCGGAAAAATCACATTGGCCTGCGCCATGCTCAGGACCATGGCCAGGGTGGCGGCGATGTGTTTTCGCGAAGCGCCTTGCTGATCCATGATGGCAAGCGCCGCCGCCGGTCCGGCAAAACTGACAAACGATATCTGCAGCATCGCGAAGACGCCCATGCCGGTGAGGCCAAACGGCCGCAACAGGGGGGCAATCCGGTCGACGATCCAGTCCAGCAGGCCCCAGCCTTCGAGTATCCGCATCAGGGTCAGCATCACGATCATGATCGGCAGAACGACGAACAGCCCCAGTTCGACCCCGGCTCGTCCGGCTTCAAGAATAATCCTGATAAATTCGCTGACCATGATTTGTTGCAACGCAAAAACCGGCATGATACAGCAACGGAGCGGCGGAAAAAATTCCGCTCGGAAATAAATCTGAATTGATCTTTACGGATCGATAACAATCCGTTTTGTCGGGGGTAAACGCTGTCGGCATGGAAGAAAATTCACCGCTTGACAGATAAATACCCGATGCAGTCTACTG
>JAGRHW010000582.1 GCA_020444765.1 Gammaproteobacteria bacterium
TAATCGTAATTCAGCGGATGCAGCAGGCGCACGCTTTTTTCCTTGCGTCTGACCCTCACGACATCACCCAATTGCGCATCCATATAAACCTGGCCGTCGCATACAGCTTGCGCGCTCGGCACGCCCTTGTCGCAAATATGGATTTTTATCTCGCAGTCAGAGCTGACCACCAGCGAGCGGCTGCTGAGTGTATGCGGGCAGATCGGTTGCAGGACCACGGCGTCCAGGGTCGGATTGACGATCGGGCCGCCGTTGGACAGGGAGTAGGCGGTCGAACCCGAGGGCGTCGAGACGATGATCCCATCAGCACGCTGACAGTTGACGAAGCTGTCATCGATATAGACTTCGAACTCCATGATTTGCAGCAAATCGCGGATTCGCAGTACCACGTCGTTGAAGGCATAGGACTGATGCACCAGTTCGTCGTCGCGCAATATGCTGGCCTCAAACATAAAGCGTTGTTCGGCGATATACTTGCCTTCGAGGATTTCGTCGATCAGTGGCAGGCCTTTTTCAGGGCAGACATCGACCAGAAACCCCAGCCGCCCCCGGTTGATGCCGACCAGCGGCACACCGAAATCGACCAGTTCACGCGCCGCATGCAGCAGGGTGCCGTCGCCGCCGATGATGATCGCCAGATCGCATTCTTTGCCGATTGTCTCTATATCCACCGTTACCGGCCCGCCGAGCAAGCCGCGGGTCGTGTGGTCCAGGAGCAAGTCGACGCCTTTGGACTTTAACTTGTTATAAACCTCGTTGAGCGTACCCGAGACTCCGGCGTCGTTGAACTTGACAATCAGTCCGACTTTTTTGAATTCATACATTTGCGTAAACTTAGCATGATGCTCCTCAGGCTGTCATGCATCATAGTGTTTTTTCGCTACGGTGCAATAATTATCGCGAGCGTTCAGAGCTCTTCCTCGGCCAGCATCTCGCGCAGCTTGTAAAGCTGCTCCAGGGCCTGTCGCGGTGAGAGTTCATCCGGATCGAGCTCCCGCAGGCAGGCCAGCGTCCTGGTCGGCGTGAGTTCGAAAAAATCCAGTTGCGCCGATGTTTTATCGTCCGGAACCACAGCGGGTTTATCGGTCGCGGAATCTTCCAGTGTCGTGAGCTGCTGCCTGGCCCGGGAAATCACGGCTTGCGGTATGCCGGCAAGTTGTGCGACCTGCAGGCCGTAGCTGCGACTGGCCGGGCCGGACTTGACATTGTGCATAAAGACGATTTCGCCGTGGTGCTCGATGGCATCGAGGTGTACGTTGTGGATGGTTTCGAAACCGGTCGCTAGTTCCGTCAGCTCGAAGTAATGGGTCGCGAACAGGCAAAAGGCGCGGTTTTTCTGCGCCAGATATTCAGCGCAGGCCCAGGCCAGCGACAAGCCGTCGAAAGTACTGGTGCCGCGGCCGATCTCATCCATCAACACCAGACTGTGCGAGGTCGCGTTGTGCAGGATATTCGCCGCTTCGGTCATTTCCACCATAAACGTGGACTGGCCGCTGGCCAGGTCGTCGGAAGCGCCGATGCGCGTGAAAATCCGGTCAAGCGGCCCGATCTCTGCACCTTTGGCCGGCACGAAGCTGCCGATATGAGCAAGCAGGGCGATCAGTGCAGTTTGCCGCATAAAGGTCGATTTACCACCCATATTGGGGCCGGTGATCAGCAGCATCCGGCGTTTGTCGTCCATCAGCAGATCATTCGGTACGAAGGGCTCGTCCAGCAGGCGTTCGACGACCGGATGGCGGCCGGTCTCGTAGCGCAGAATATTGTCCTTGACGAAGACCGGCTGCGACCAGTCGTTCTGTTCGGCGACGTGGGCAAAACTGCAAAGAATATCCAGCTCGGCGATGGCCCCGGCAGTCAGGCGTAAAACCGTCATGGATTCGGCAATGCTGCCGAGCAGG
>JAGRHW010000583.1 GCA_020444765.1 Gammaproteobacteria bacterium
GAGGATGCCTCAATGAATCTCGCGGCGGTGGAGGATCTGCAGCAACGCTTCCCGGATCTGGACGTGATCTTTATCGAAAGCGGCGGCGACAATCTGTCGGCAACCTTCAGTCCGGAACTCGCCGATCTGACGATTTACGTCATCGATGTTGCCGAAGGCGAAAAGATTCCCCGCAAGGGTGGCCCCGGCATCACCCGTTCGGACCTGCTGGTGATCAACAAGATCGATCTGGCGCCTTACGTCGGCGCCGACCTTGAAGTCATGAAAAACGACACGGAGCGAATGCGGCCGAACAGCCCCTATGTCTTTACCAATCTGCGCGAACGACAGGGTCTGGCGGATATCGTTGGTTTTATCGAGCGCTCGGGCATGTTGTCCTGAGCGGGGGTTTGCTTTACCTGGACCGGGCGCGCCTACTTTTTACGGGTTTTGCGCTGATGGGCTTCGCTGCCCTCGTCAATCGCTTCGGTCATGCACCAGTCGATTTCAAGCGTGGTGAGATTTTCTTTCCAGATCCAGAAATTCAGCAAACGTTCGGACAAAAAAGCAAACACCCGTTGCTGATAGGGATCGGCAGGCAGGGATATCTTTTTTTCCAGTTCGAACAGCAGCGGGAACAGAAAGTCGCAGTAACGATCAAATAATTCCCAGCGGGTGACGAACAGATTATTCCAGTGCGCGGTTTTGTGAAATGCGAAAAATTCATAGGCACTGCGCGCCAGTCTGTTGTCCTGTTTGGACAGCAACGCCAGCATTTCAAAAAACGGCCAGGCCGGATGCGCCACCGTATACTGGCCGAGAAACCCGCCAGGCGGCAGTTGGTTTGCCTTTGGCAGAATAATATCAGCCTGTTCCAGTAAACCACCAAAGGCCTGTTGGTAAGCGTCACCGCAACGGGCAAGTTCATCAAACAAAGCCGCCTGTGCGACACGAAAACCGGACGCATAGTTGCGCATGCCTTTGCCGGAACTTTCATCGTAAGGTGATTCGAGCTGGTCCTGCAGGCGTTCCTTGAGAAGCTCGGGCAGCAGAAACCGCCGGTAATGACAGAAACCAACGCTTTCCGCTCGACGGTTTTTCCACACCCAGTAAAAACCGGTATTTTCCGACCAGGTCGGGTTTTTATCCGCAATGGAGCAGGCATCGTTATCCCGATAATCGGCAAACGATTGCTCAAGATCGCCCACTTGCAATGCGTGCAGTCCGGGAATGGCCGGAAGCTCGATCGGTTTGTGCGTTACGCAGTAGATGTTGGTCATGGAATTATCATTTGATCACTCCATCCACAAGCACAAAAAACGCCAGTTTCGGCGGCGCCCCAACGCAAGCGCCGCCTGCCCGGCTTTTTATTCAGGGACGTCGAGCAACTCTGTCAGTACATACTGCAGGATGCCGCCGGCCTTGAAATAGCCGAGTTCCTCGGCGGTATCTATCCGGCACAGCGTGCTGAACGCGGATGTTTCGCCGGAATCCCGCATGATCTCCACCCTTACCCTGGCGCCTGGCGTCAGCGCTTCCAGCCCGGTGATCGTGTAGCGGCAAGCGGCATCGAGTTGCAGCACCTCGCGCCCTTCTCCATCGGCAAACTGCAAGGGCAGCACACCCATGCCGATCAGATTGGAGCGGTGAATACGCTCGAAGCTTTCGGCAATCACCGCCCGCACGCCAAGCAACCGCGAGCCCTTGGCCGCCCAGTCCCGGGAGGAACCGGTACCGTACTCCCTGCCGGCAATCACCACCAGTGGCGTCGCGGCTTTTTGGTACAGCATGGCGGCGTCGTAGATGCTCATGATTTCACCATCCGGCAGCAAACGCGTGTAACCGCCCTGCCGGCCGTCGGCCAGTTCATTACGCAAACGGATATTGGCGAAGGTACCGCGCATCATGACTT
>JAGRHW010000584.1 GCA_020444765.1 Gammaproteobacteria bacterium
GATGCCGATGTGGTAGTGCGCATCCGAATGTCTCCACAAAAGTAGAAGCGGGTGGGACGGTCTCTGTTACTTTAACCAGATAAGGGGTTTGTTATGAGTCGAGTTGCTGTTGTCACCGGAGGAACGCGGGGAATCGGTGAGGAAATCTGCAAGGAATTGAAAGAAGTCGGCTGCAAGGTAGCCGCTGTTTATGCCGGAAACGATGACGCCGCACGGGAGTTTACTGAACGTACCGGAGTTGCCGCGTACAAGTTCGACGTATCGGATTTCGAGGCCTGTCAGGCGGGCGTGGCGCAAATCGTCAAGGATCTGGGGCCGGTGGATATCCTGGTCAACAATGCCGGTATTACAAGAGATGGCACCATGCACAAAATGGATTTCGATCGCTGGAACCAGGTTATTCAGACCAATCTGTCATCCTGCTTTAATATGAGTAAGGCCGTGATCGACAGTATGCGTGAGCGCGAGTTCGGGCGGATTGTCAATATCGGCTCGGTCAACGGGCGTGCCGGCCAGTACGGACAGGTCAACTACGCGGCGGCCAAGTCCGGTATTCACGGTTTTACCAAGGCGCTGGCGCTCGAAGGTGCAGGCAAGGGGATTACTGTCAATGCAATCGCGCCCGGTTATGTGCTGACCGACATGGTGCGCGCGGTGCCGGAAAAAGTCCTTGAGAAAATCATTGCGACGATTCCGGTCGGCCGTCTCGGCGATCCGCACGATATCGCCCGCGCGGTAACCTTTCTGACGTCCGACGATGCGGGTTTTATCACCGGCTCGACACTGGATGTCAACGGCGGCCAGCATATGTACTAAATAAGCTTGTTGTTCTTGTGCCGGAACCGGTTCCCGGTTCCGGCTGTTTTTCTTATTGCCCGCCCATTTGCCGTCCGGCAAGACTTTTCCCCGCATTGCCTCTAAAATGACGGATAGGCGCTATTGGCGTCTGTAAGCTGCACCCTGTTTCTGAAAAACCCTGAGACGTACTATGAATGCCAATTTGCAGGATCACACGCAAGACGTCGTGACCTATATGCAGGCGCTGGGCAAACGCGCGCGCGCGGCGGGCAAAATAATCGCCGCGGCCGACAGCAATGCCAAAAATGCCGCGCTGAATGCGATCGCCGATGCACTCGAAGCGGCCAAAGCTCAGCTGATCAGCGAAAATCGCAAGGATTTGCAGGCCGGGCAGGAAAACGGCCTGAGCGCTGCGCTGCTGGACCGGCTCGAACTGACCGAGGCGAGAATCGCCGGCATGGCGAACGGCCTGCGGCAGATTGCCGAGCTGCCGGACCCGATCGGTGAAATCACGGATTTACGTTATCGCCCGTCCGGTTTGCAAATCGGCAAGATGCGCGTACCGCTCGGTGTGATCGGCATTATTTACGAGTCACGTCCGAACGTTACCGCCGATGCGGCCGGTTTATGTCTCAAGGCCGGCAATGCGGCCATCCTGCGGGGAGGTTCCGAAGCGCTGCATTCCAACCAGGCGATTGCCGCCTGCATCCAGCAAGGCATCAACAAGGCCGGATTGCCGGCCGATGTGGTGCAGGTGGTCAATACCACTGACCGGGCGGCGGTCGGCGAACTGATTACCATGACGGATTTTGTCGACGTTATCGTGCCGCGTGGCGGCAAAGGCCTGATCGAACGCATCAGCCGCGATGCCCGGGTGCCGGTTATCAAGCATCTGGACGGTATTTGTCATGTCTATATTGATGATGACGCGGATCTGGCCAAAGCGGTCAATATCGCCTTCAATTCGAAAACCTACCGCTACGGCATTTGCGGCGCCATGGAAACCCTGCTGGTCGCCGAGTCCGTGGCGGCCGATGTTTTGCCGATGCTCGGCGCAAAATACCGGGAAAAAGGCGTCGAGCTGCGCGGCT
>JAGRHW010000585.1 GCA_020444765.1 Gammaproteobacteria bacterium
TTCTACACCTTCCGGCTGTCAGTAAACGCACACTCTGCAAAAAACAATACAACAATTAACTTACTTCCCTGGAGGTAGCATGTCACAACCCGGCTCCGATATAGAAATTGCCCGTCAGGCCAGCATGAGGCCGATCACCGACATCGGTGAAAAACTCGGCATACCCGCAGAGGATCTGGTGCCTTACGGCCACAGCAAGGCAAAACTCAGCAACCGCTTTATCAAAAGTCTGAACGGGCGGCGGGCCGGCAAACTGATTCTGGTGACCGCGATTTCGCCGACACCGGCCGGCGAGGGCAAGACCACCACGACAGTAGGTCTGGGTGACGGCCTGAACCGGATTGGCAAGAAGGCCGCGATCTGTCTGCGTGAACCGAGCCTCGGGCCGTGCTTTGGTATGAAAGGCGGAGCGGCGGGTGGCGGTTATGCGCAGGTCGTGCCGATGGAAGATATCAACCTGCATTTTACCGGAGACTTTCATGCCATCGGGGCGGCGCACAATCTGTTGTCAGCGCTGATCGACAATACGATTCACTGGCATCCTGACGGCGATCTGGACCCGAGACGGATTACCTGGCGGCGGGTCATGGACATGAATGACCGCAGCCTGCGCGAAATCGTTACCGGGCTTGGCGGCGTCGGCAACGGCTCACCGCGGGAATCCGGCTTTGATATCACGGTGGCGTCGGAGATCATGGCGATCTTTTGTCTGGCCGACAATCTCGAGGACCTGCAGCGACGCATCGGCAATATCATTATCGGCTACACCCGCAAACGCAAGCCCGTACTGGCCAGAGACATCAAGGCGCAGGGGCCGGTAACCGCGTTGTTAAAGGATGCTTTTATGCCAAACCTGGTTCAGACCCTGGAGAACAATCCGGCTTTTATTCACGGCGGTCCTTTTGCCAATATTGCCCATGGTTGTAATTCGGTGATTGCCACCAGAACCGCGCTTTCCCTGGCCGACTACGTGGTGACCGAAGCGGGCTTCGGCGCCGATCTCGGCGCGGAGAAGTTTTTCGATATCAAATGCCGCAAGGCCGGCCTGAGTCCGTCGGCTGTGGTGCTGGTCGCCACCGCGCGCGCACTGAAAATGCACGGCGGCGTGGCCAGGGCGGATCTCAACAAGGAAAATGTCGGTGCGGTCTGCGACGGACTGGAAAATCTCGGCCGGCATTTGCGCAATCTCGGGCAATTCGGTGTACCGGCGGTCGTCGCGATCAATCGCTTTAGCCGGGATACCGATGCCGAATTGCAGGTTATCCGCGAATTCTGTACCGAGTTCGGTGTACAGGTCTTTGAATGTACGCATTGGGCAGACGGCGGTGCCGGCGCCGAGGAGCTGGCCAGATATGTGGCGAAGGTTGCGGATGCCGGATCGGCGCAGTTTCGCACGCTTTACGATGACCATATGTCACTTTGGAACAAGACGCGGCATATCGCGAGGACGCTTTATGGCGCCGACGATATCATCGCGGACAAAGCCGTGCGCAATCAATTCAAACAGTACGAAGAGAAATACGGGCATTTCCCGGTGTGTATCGCTAAGACGCAGTACAGTTTTTCCACCGACCCGAATCTTGTCGGCGCGCCGAGCAATCATGTCGTACCGGTTCGCGAGATCCGCCTGTCGGCGGGCGCCGAGTTCCTGGTGGTTATTTGCGGCGATATCATGACGATGCCCGGATTGCCGCGCGAGCCTTCGGCAAACGCGATCTTTGTCAATCAGAACGGGGAAATCGAAGGACTGTTCTAGCGTTTCGGGCAGGGCGGCCGGATGGATGATTGCTGCGTCGCATTATCCACATTGTAATTTTATATTCCTATAGACAGCATTCGACGTTATAAAAAAAAAAAAAAAAAACGGGCGGATTCAGC
>JAGRHW010000586.1 GCA_020444765.1 Gammaproteobacteria bacterium
GCTCCCAGTTACTCGGAAATGTCGCCTTGATCGCCTCGCCGACGGGTACGTTGTCGGTGTGGCCTTCGACCCGGATATCGCTTTGCGGGTAATTTTTCAGCACTTCGGCAAGCTTGCTCATAACCGATTGGCCGTTGAAGCTGATGTAGGAGCGGCCGGAGCCGAACAGCTCGGCGCTGCTGATCAGAATCCCGACGCTGCTGTCGTTGCGCACATCAACACTGGCGCCGGGCATGCCCGCTTCGGCCAGTTGCTGGCCGAGCGAGGATTTGAGCGCGAGTGCCTCCTGGGTCGGCTGACCTTTTTTCGGTATTGCATCGAGCTGCTCCTGCAAGCGGGCGACAGCGGCTTCGCGCTCGCCGATCTGGACTTTCAGCGCTTCGAGATCGCTTTTTGCGATTTGCAGTGCGGTCAGGGTTTCTTCGAGTTTGCCGCGCGCAGCTTCATGCTCTCTGCTCAGCGAAGCCAGTTTGTTTTCGGCTTCGTCCTTTTGCTGGCGAAGCGCTTCAAGATCGTTCTGCAAGGCCAGCGAACCGTCCTTGAGATCCGTCACCTCGGAGACCAGGCTGGCGATGCGTTGCTCGCCGGTCGATTGCGTGGTGGTAAATTCATCGATCCGGCCCAGCAACGTGCTGTTTTCGGTCCGTAAGGCTTGAAGATCCTTTTCCAGGCCAGTGATCCGTGTCTCGTAGCCGGTCTTCTGGGTTTCACTGTCCGCATCACGCGTTTTGGCTGCATTTTTGGCCGCCTCCAACTCCCCTTGCAAGGTCGTCAGGGCAGCGTCTTTTTCCGACAACGCTTGTTGCAGGGCCGATTTTTCCTCGTTAAGGGCAGCAAGCTGCTGACCGAGATCGGCGGCTTTCGCTTCGATACCGCCGGTCAAGCCCTGAATTTGCGCCTGCTCCTCAGCAGCTTGTGCCGGTTGCGCCTCCAGTGCGGATTTCGCTTCCTTGAGCTGAGTCACTTCGCCTTCAAGATTCAGTATCCTGCCATTGAGATCGCTGATCTCGTTTTCATAGGTGTTTTTTTGCGTTGCAAGCTGGCCGCTCAAATCCTGGACTTCCGCATCCTTGTCCGCCAGTTTACCGGCGACCGTTTCCAGCTCTGTGCCTAATCCGCTGACTCTGTCCTGCAGGGTTTTGTTTTCTTCAGTCAGCGCGGACACACGGGTTTCGAAACCCTTGCGTTGCTCATCGAACTGGGCGGTCAAGGTCTCAGCTTCAGAGGGTCGGTCCGACTCGACAAGCTGTACCGGCGTTGCCGATAACGCGGTTTTATCCTGTTTTGCCGTCTGATTGTTTCTGCACGTCGTCAGCCAAAGTATCATCATCAGAAGGCCCGCCAGCACCAGAGCCAGGCGCACAGCATTCGTAAAACGATTTCCGGCGTCGTCGAAACGATCGAACATGATGTTCTCCTTTAGTACGGGTCTTTGACTGCGGAACATTATGTCTGTAATCGGAGCAACTTGAAACCGCCCGGCCGACGCATTTGCAGTCTCCTTACATCTAGAAGGGTTTTGTTTGAGCGAGGGAAAGCCTGACTTTTTTTTCGCAAGTGCGTACAATAGTCGGTTTATGGCTGCAATAGTACCGACGAGAGGGTTTTGGACGTACATCTAAGCGCAATCGGCTGCAGGCTGAACGAAGCGGAGCTGGAAAACTGGGCCAACGATTTTCGCCTGGCCGGCCATACACTGGTCAAAGACGCGGCGGACGCCGACCTGATGGTTTTCAACACCTGTGCGGTCACCTCGGAAGCGGCCAGAAAATCCCGCCAGACCATCAACCGGCTGCACCGGCAGAACCCCGGCGCCAAACTCGTGGTCAGCGGCTGCTATGTTTCGCTCGATCAACAACAGGCCGGCGAAC
>JAGRHW010000587.1 GCA_020444765.1 Gammaproteobacteria bacterium
TGCGGATCCATTTACCGAGCGCTTCGGATTCGAGATTGTCTGAATAGGGGATCGCCTGCTGCCAGCGAAAATACTCGCGCATTTTCATCAGATACACGCATAAGGTGAAGTCCGTCGCACTAAAGGCGTCGGCAACTGCGCAGTTATGTTCGATAGCCGCAAGAAATTCCGGCCCGAGTCCGGCCAGTGCCGGGCTGTCGACTTTTCGCATTAGCGTATTTGCATCGTTTGCTGTACCTCTATTTGAATGTAGCATGATGTTCCTTTGGTCTGTAGTCCGCCAGATTGAATATAAGTAAACTATTATTCAGCTAATCGAACGGGTTTTCTCCGGCCTGTGAAGTATCCGGATTTTTCTTGAGGACATTTACGTGCGCGTCAAAGCCAAATGGAATAAAAAAGACAAGCTGCGTACACCGGCGGAAATCGCCGGTGCGCTGGCCTTTACGGGCTGGAAGATCGCCAGCGAAGTGGTGCTTGATCTGGAGAACGAAGGTTTCGAGACGCAAACTCAATCGCAGCGTCTCGATGTTATCGCCGAAGTCATGTACTTTATGGTGGCGGTGGTCGACAGGCTTGTATTTGACCGCTTCGATCAGGACGAGCGCGCTGAATTCGTCACCGCCTTCGCGCTGAGTTTTGCCGAGACCATGCAGGATAATCGCACCGATGCGAGTGGGCCTGGTGATTACAAACCTCCGTTTATTGCGCTGTTGAACGAGCGAGCCGCCGAGTACGCCGACTGCAGTTTTTCCAAGGAAGAGGGCGCGGGTTTTCCGATGCGGCGGATTCTCGGCGGCCATGTGATGAACGCGATGGGCGAACGGGACCGCAAATGGATTCCGGATTATATTATCGATCTCGAAGCGCCGAAGGTGGTGGCAACGCTCAAGCGGGCTATGCCAACGCTGTTTATGTAGCCTATTTGTTGGCGTAATAGCGCCGGTATTGCTTGTTGACGTGATACCAGAGAAATAAGCCGAAGAAAAACCCGGCCACCGCGAAGGTCGGCAGGTTATCCGCCAGGGTTTTAAAAAACGGATCGCCGTAGCGGACGGTTTGCCAGAAACTGATCAGCAAGGCGCCCGTCAGTCCGAACAGCAGAATCCCGCGTGCCACGACAAAATGCAAGGCGCCGCGGGCGATCAGTTTTTCCAGTCTTTTTTTGTTGGTCTCTTGCATGTCTTGAGGCGATCTGATTCCTTTACCCCCAAGTATAGTTTGTCCGTGCCGGAGGTTTTGAGTCGCTTTGATTCCTGATCATTACCGTGAGTTTATCCAGCCTGGTGAATTTCCCATGGTAAAACCGGTCATGATATGTTGAGCGAAAACCATAATTCCAATGGCTCGACAAATTTCTCACGGCAAAGGAGAAAACACATGCAAAAAAATAACCCCGACAGTTTCAAGGCCAAAGACACGCTGACTGTCGGCGCTCAGGACTATACGATTTTCAGCCTGCCCAAAGCGGCGGCAAAGCTTGGCGATATCAGCCGTTTTCCCTTCTGCCAGAAAATTCTGCTGGAAAACCTGTTACGCCATCAAGATGGCGATTATCTGACCGCGGAGCAAATAGGCCGGGTCGTCGAGGAAATCAGAAGTCATACCGAGGACAGCGATATCGCCTTTCGGCCGGCGCGTGTCCTGATGCAGGATTTTACCGGCGTGCCGGCGGTCGTGGATCTCGCGGCGATGCGGGACGCGACGGTAAAGGCCGGCGGCGATGCGCAAAAGGTCAACCCGCTGTCACCTGTGGATCTGGTGATCGATCATTCGGTCATGGTCGACGCCTATGCGAGCGACAAGGCCTTCGATCTCAATGTGAAGCTCGAAATGCAACGCAACCGTGAGCGTTACGAGTTTCTC
>JAGRHW010000588.1 GCA_020444765.1 Gammaproteobacteria bacterium
CTCGGGCGAAACGCTGAACTCCGTCGCCAGTTCCTGCAGAGTCGCCTTACCGTCGTCTAACCAGCGGCGGCTGAGGATTTCCCGGCTGCGTTCGTCGAGTTCGCTCATGCCTTCGTTCAGCATGTCGATGTCGTTGCTGCGTTGATCATCGCCAATCAGCAGTTGCTCCGGCGTTTGACCTTCTTCGAAAATATAGTCGGAAGGTGAGGAGGTTTTGTCCTCATCGGCCGAATTAACCGGCAGGTCGAACGACGCGTCATGACCGCTCATGCGGGATTCCATCTCCAGCACCACTTCGGGCTTGACGCCGAGGTCGTTCGCCACCTGTTCAACTTCTTCCGGATTGAACCAGCTAAGGCGTTTTTTTGTGCTGCGAAGTTTGAAAAACAACTTGCGCTGCGCCTTGGTGGTCGCGACCTTGACGATACGCCAGTTGCGGATGACGTATTCGTGTATCTCGGCGCGAATCCAGTGCACGGCAAAGGAAATCAGGCGCACACCTTTATCCGGATCGAAACGCTTTACCGCCTTCATCAGGCCGAGGTTACCCTCCTGAATAAGGTCGGCAAGCGGCAGGCCGTAGCCACTGTAACCGCGCGCAATATGCACCACGAAACGCAACTGCGACATGATCAGCTGTTTGGCGGCGTCAAGATCGTCGTATTTGATCAAGCGTGTCGCCAATCGCTTTTCCTCTTCGGCCGAAAGCACCGGGGTGTTGCTGATTTTTGAGATATAGCTGCTCACGTCACCCGTGATGACCGGCAATGTCATTTGATTGCTGTTGACTGTAAGAGCGTTACTCATAACTTCTCCTGATGATATTTCATGCCACTATTTTAGCACTCTAACCCTTTGAGTGCTAATAGCGGAAATAGTTCTGCAAACTTTATGCAAAAAACCTTGGTCCTCAATAATCTTTAAATTATTGAATATTCGATAAAAATTGTGATTCTGATGCATTATGACTGTTGTGACATGAAGCTGTCGATCTGCCAGCGCACTGCCAGCCAGGCTCCCATCACTCCGATCAGGGTGGAAAACCCGATCATTATCAATATTTGACTGAAGTTCAAACCTTTTAGTTCAAACGAATCACTGTAAAGTCCGGCCAGGAGATTGGCCGGTTCGCGCAGAAAAAAGATCACCAGAGCCACCAGCAGGCAGGCTAGCACGCCGCCCAGCAGCCCGTAGATCAGGCCGCTGTACAGAAATGGTCGGCGTATCTGCCCGTGGCTGGCGCCGATCAGTCGCGAAACGGCTATTTCATCGGCGCGGCGTAACATCTCCAGGCGAATCGTATTACCAATCACCAGCAGCGCGGTTATGACCAGCAGGGTGCCGATGACGATAACGGCCCGGGAAACCAGCGTCAGAATAGCGTGCAGCCGCTTTATCCAGCGCAGATCGTATTTGACGATCTCGACTTCCGGCAGGCTTTCGAACTGTTGCGAGAGGAGCTTGATGCGGGTTTCGTCATCGTCGTCGATCGCCATGACCGCGACAATGGCGCCGGGCAGGGGGTTTTCGTCCAGGGTGTCAGCGGCATCGGCCAGCGTGAATTGCTTGCTGAAGGTTTCGAGTGCCTCGTCGCGCGAGATATAACGCGTGAAGCGGATTTCCTCCTGCTGCTGCAACTCGCCGGCGAGTTCCACCCCGCGCAAATCGCTGACCGAGGTATGCAGATACAGGGTCAGACTGTTGGCTTCCTCGCTGGAGACATTGATGGCCCGCAGATTGACCACGAACAGGCCGAAAATCGCTGGCAGTGCGAGAGAAATACCGAGCACCAGCAAGGTGATCGAGGTCGCGATTTTCGCCTGCCGCAGATAGGTCAGGCTGTGCCGCAGGGCATGGCCGTG
>JAGRHW010000589.1 GCA_020444765.1 Gammaproteobacteria bacterium
GGCCGGTTTCGATACGAATTCTCAGCAGCGCGCAATCGGCAAACTGTTCCAGCAGCGAGAAATGGCTGATGGCGGGTTTGCCATCGGCGTGAACTTCCACCATGCGTTCACCGCTGCGCAGGATATTTTTTTTCAGCGCGCCACGAACCGTCAGCGGCTCGGTGGCTTGCCAGATCCCTGTCAGCAGCGCCAGATATTCCTTATGCACCTTCCCTTGCTTGAAGGCCTGCTGACATTCGAGTAAAGCCGTGCGGTTTTTGGCAATCAGCAGGCAACCGCTGGTGCCGCGATCGAGCCGATGCACGAGTTCCAGGGACTTTTGTCCACGCTGCTGGCGTAACGCATCGATCAAGCCATAACGCAGCCCGCTGCCGGCATGTACCGCGAGACCGGCCTGTTTGTTGAGCACGATGACCTTGTCATCTTCAAAAAGCGTATCTCTGAGCACACGCTCGATCACCTCGTCCGGCACGGTGACTTCATCGTTTTGGTTCAACTGCAAAGGTGGAATACGTACTTGGTCGTCTGGTTGGAGTTTGTATTCCGGTTTCTTGCGTCCCTTGTTGACCCTTACCTGACCGGTCCGCAACAGGCGGTAAACATGACTTTTCGGCACACCTCCCAGCGTTTTCAGCAGAAAGTTATCGATTCGCTGACCGGCTGCGTTTTCATCGATCCGCAGCACTTTCACGCCTTGCTGAGTACTTGCTGGCCTGTTTGATCTGACTGACACGAAAGGTTTGCCCGACACTGAGTGAGATTCCGACCCGATAGCTCTGTTAAGATTGATGTCCTGCCATGACGCTGCTATATTCCACGGTTGGACGGGAAAATACAAATGTATCCCTCGTTACAGAGGAATAATGTATAACTGCGGTAAATCGGACTAAAATCAAGCAAACTGGCCGGTTTTTCGCATAGTACTGTTCATGCTGGCGCAATATTTTTCTCAGCGCCGCGGTACCGGTCTGTAAACCGGCATTCGCTTCGGCAAAAGTTTACGGCCCTTGGGCCCGACCTTTCCGGTCTTATGGAATAGACAGTCTCCTGGAGTAAGGACTTTAGTAGACCGGAATTGAATTAATAACAGGCATCCTGCGAAACGGGCAGGCGTGGATAACGGCGTTACAAGACGCTCGTTGACCCGGAAACAGATTTCAGGCTGGACCCGACACGTTAAATCGAGTCTGGCCAAGCAAGACCATGATAATAAAAGGATTACAAGGACTGTAATGCGCAAATACCCCAAGGAAAGCAACAACTTGCTAACTTTGATCATCATTGGTGAAGGCGCTGCCCGAAACGGCAGAACGGTAATACCCGCCTGAAATCCGTCACTCTGACAAACCAATCGGGATAGATTACTCCCGACGTTGGTCACACCCCGCCCGTCTCAACGCATGCCAGATCTGCAACCCTGTTCGCATCAGCGTGAACACCTGTGGTCATGAGCCGGCAGCTAGCGCCACTCGACAGCCACTCGGCAAAATCCGCTGCTGCAACAATAGATGGATACAACAAGTAATGAAAAGAATGCTTATCAACGCGACTCATCCTGAAGAGTTGCGTGTAGCGATTGTCGACGGCCAACGCCTGCATGACCTCGATATGGAGAACAAATCCAGGCAGCAAAAAAAATCCAATATTTATAAAGCAAAAATCACCCGCATCGAACCCAGTCTGGAAGCCGCCTTCGTCGATTACGGCGCGGATCGACATGGTTTTTTACCATTCAAGGAGATCGCCCGCGAATACCTCTCGGAAGCTGCATTCAGCAAGGGTGGACGCCCCAATGTCAAAGACGGCATCCGCGAAGGCAAGGAAATCATCGTCCAGATAGAAAAGGAAG
>JAGRHW010000058.1 GCA_020444765.1 Gammaproteobacteria bacterium
CTGGAATCAAGCGAAAGCACTTTTTACATGGCCAGTTATGCCGAGCAGATTCTGGCCGGCGTCATCGGCGCATCGAATGCGCGCGCCATCATTTCCGATTTGTACAAGGGCGACACCATCAGTATCGAAGACGTGATGGAAATCCTTACCGAAACCAATCAGGTCATGGAGTACAGCCATCAGCTGGAGCAAAAAACCCGCGAACTGGAAACCGCCTCCAACGAATTACGCGAAGCGAACGAACAACTCAAGCAACTGGATAAAATGAAGGACGAGTTCGTTTCGACCGTCAGCCATGAATTACGCACGCCGCTGACATCAATCCGGGCATTTTCAGAAATCCTACTCAATAACCCGGATATTTCCGCTGAAGAGCAGGAAAAGTTTCTGCAAATCATCGTTCGTGAAAGCGAACGTTTGACCCGACTGATCAACGATATTCTGGATATCGCCAAACTGGAATCAGGCAATCTGCAGTTGAATCTCGAATACACGGATATGTGCGATATCATCCGCGAGGCCATGGAATCGGTGTCCCAGCTCTACCAGGATCAACAAATGCAACTGACAAGCGAGCTGCCCGAACAGGCCGTCAATACCTGCCTGGATCGGGACCGTATACTGCAAGTGGTTATAAATATGCTGTCCAACGGAGCAAAGTTCTGCGAACCCGGGCAAGGCCGGGTCAAAGTATCGCTTGTCAAAGATTCATTGCGGCTGAGCGTGACGGTCAGTGACAACGGCCCCGGCATCAGTCCGGAAAACCAGCCCCGCCTGTTCGACCGCTTTCAGCAGGTCCAGGATCAGCAGAAGGGCAAACCCCAGGGCTCTGGCCTCGGGCTTGCAATATCAAAACTGATCATAGAACAGCACAACGGCGATATCCGGCTGGAAAGCGATGGCATCAGCGGCTCCAGTTTTATTTTCACCCTGCCGCTCACAAAGTGCCCTGACCAGCAGCCGGGTAATCCTGATTAGAACGGTGCGTGTTTCGGCGTGCGCGGAAAAGGAATCGCGTCGCGGATATTTTCCATCCCGGTCACGTAATTGATCAGGCGCTCAAAACCCATACCGAAGCCGGCATGCGGAACCGTGCCATAACGACGTAAATCCCGATACCACCAAAGCGTCTCCGACAGGTTCATGGCCTGCAGTTTTTCATCCAGCACGGACAAACGCTCTTCACGCTGACTGCCGCCGATGATTTCACCAATACCCGGCACCAGTACATCCATCGCCGCGACGGTCTTTTCATCGTCGTTTAGACGCATGTAAAAGGCTTTGATATCTTTCGGGTAATTCATCAGAATCACCGGTCTGCCGACGTGTTTTTCAGTCAGAAACCGTTCATGCTCGGATTGCAGATCGACACCCCACTTTACCGGGAACTCGAATTTTTGGCCGCTGTTTTCCAGGATCTTCACCGCCTCGCCGTATTCCATTCTTTCAAACTCGGCCTCGGCAAGCGTCTGCATCCGCTTGATCGCGTCCTTATCGACCCGCTCGGCAAAAAATACCATATCGTCGGCGCGCTCATTCAGCACCGCGCGAAACAGGGTTTTCAGAAAGTCCTCGGCGAGCAGAGCATTGTCCGTCAGATCGGCGAAAGCGACCTCCGGTTCAACCATCCAGAATTCGGCAAGGTGGCGGCTTGTATTGGAGTTTTCAGCACGAAACGTCGGTCCAAACGTGTAGACCTTGCTGAGCGCCAGTGCATAGGCTTCGGCGTTGAGCTGTCCGGAAACGGTCAGAAACGCATCGCCCCCGAAAAAATCCTCCTGCATATCGACGTGCCCGTCATCGCCACGCGGCAGATTTTCAAGATCCAGCGTGCTGACGCGAAACATCTCCCCGGCTCCTTCGGCGTCGCTGGCGGTGATCACCGGCGTGTTCACCCAGTGGAAATCGCGTTGATGAAAATAATCATGGATCGCATGCGCCAGCGTGGTGCGGACCCGGCTTATCGCGCCAAAGGCGTTGGTCCGCGGCCGCAGGTGCGCAACCGTTCGCAGATACTCGAAGGTATGACGTTTTTTCGCGATCGGATAGGTTTCCGGGTCGTCAACCCAGCCGCACACGCTGATCGACTCGGCTTGTATTTCATAGCGCTGCCCCTTGCCTTCGGACTCGACCAGCACGCCGTCGGCGATAACCGAACAACCCGCGCTCAGTTTGAGGACTTCCGACTCAAAGCCGGGCAGCGTATCCGGAATCACCAGTTGCAGGGTGTCGAAGCAGGAACCGTCGTAAACAGCCAGAAACGAGACGCCGGCCTTGGAATCGCGGCGAGAGCGAACCCAGCCCTTGATCCTGACTTTGTCTCCGACAGCGACCTGCCCGGCCAGTATTTGTTTGATCATACTAATATCCTGTAACGTCTAAGTTTTCCATCAGCGCCAGTTTTTTGCCGGCAATCGACAGGACCAGGTCCTGCAGTTCTATCCAGATATCCCCGCGCTCTCGCCCCTTGATCAGGCGATCGATACGGGCGCAGCGTGAAAGCATTTCCAGCCATTGCCGCTCAGTGTGGCGGTGCAGTGCATTTTTCACCTGCGGGATTTTTTTTGGTGCGACGCGGGCACTTTTTATCGCCGCGTCGGGCGCCGCTCCGGCCAGTTGCGCCTGGGCAATAGTACTCATTGTCCTGACTTCCTGATGCAGAGACCAGTGAATCAGCACCGGCGCGACCGCCTCGGCACGCAGACCTTGCAGTATTCGCACCGCCCGCGGTGCGTTGCCCTCGAGCGCGGCATTGGTCAGATCAAAAACAGAATAGCGGCTGCTGTTGGCAACCGAGGAGATCACCTCGGCATCGCCGATTTCCGAATCCGGATAGAGCAAGGCGAGTTTCTGGATTTCCTGCTCGGCGGCCAGCAGATTACCCTCGACCCGCTGCACGATCAGGCCTATCGCGGAACGGGAGGCACGCAGGCCACTGGCCTTCATCTTGCCGGCAACCCAGGTCTGCATCTGGGCGGGATTTTTCGGCCAGGTCATGACTGTCACGCCCAGCGCATCGGCTTTTTTATACCAGGCACTGCTTTGCACGCCGCGTTCCAGCTTGTCGCCGACAACCAGCAGCAGTGTATCCGGCGGCGGCTTGCCCAGATAGGTATTCAGCGCCTGTCCCCACTCCTTGCCGGTCTTGCCTTTCGGCAGGCGTATTTCGATGATCTTGCGCTCGCCGAACAGTGAAAGGTTATCCGAGGACTGCAGAAACTCATCGTAGCCTGTGTCGATGTCGACCGAGTACAAGGCCCGCTCGGTGTAGCCTTCCTGACGCGCCTGACGGCGTAATTCGTCACAGCACTCGTTAACCTGTAACTGCTCCTCACCGGCAATCACATAGACCGGCTTGAGACCTTTTTGCAGCTGCGCTTTGAAGCGATCCGGATATACCTTCATCTTACTCGGTGTCGAGACGAAAAACGGCTGATTTTAGACAGGCTCTAAGCACTTGCACCGGGCTATGGCCTGCCGCAGAATACGTCAGAATGAAATTGCCTAAAAGCGTACGAAAAAACCTGTTGTCCAGCGGGCACAGCGGGCGATCAATCACCCATGCATTCATCGTCCCCGCCACATTGATGTTTATTCTAGCATGGCTGCCCGCGCAAGCATTGCTTGCCAGGGAATGCGTCAAGGTCGTTTTTAACCGGTATTGTCTGGGCGGAGAAACCGCCACCGATATCGAACGCCTGCCGACACCGCCGGAAGTCAGCCAAAATGATCAGGGCGACACGATTTACCGTTTTATCGAAGACGGCAAGACCGTTCTCCTGAGCGCCCGCAACGGTATCACGACCGCCATAACACGGCATGAGCAACCGGGCGGCTGGATCAACTATACCGCCTGGAAGGTCAAGCTTGTGCGGCTGTACGGACGGGGAATCGATCTGAGCAACTTTCCGCGTTATGCCAGCTCACGCAGCTCGCGCCTGAACGCCATCAACGCCGGTCGCGGACATGCCGAATTCGAATGGGAGCAGCCGGACTTCAAAGTAGCGCTGATCTGGGATAATGCCGATTTCATCAAACTGCAATATCTGCTCACCAGCAACGATCAATCCGAACTGAATAACACCGAAGGTCTCTAGTGGTTCATCCGTCTGATTATTACGGATTCAGAGTCGCTGAGCCGCTTCAGTGCAAGGCGCAGCTCGCCGGCAAGGGTTGCTCCCTTGGCAAGAGCTGCGGCACGGCAATGGAGCGGCTCAGCGGCTCCCTTCGGGCATGGTTGCCTGCACATGCAGACAGCCATGCTGAACCCGTCATAATTAGCTGGATGGACCACTAGTGCTCTACTCGATTATACGCGCCGCCCTGTTCCGGATGGATGCCGAACAGGCTCACGACGTTGCCCTCAAGATCATGCAAAACGGTTTGCGCGGCCCGCTCGGGAAGTATGTCAAAAACCGCGTACCGGAAAATCCGCTCACCGTGATGGGGCTGGAATTCCGCAATCCGGTCGGTCTTGCGGCCGGACTGGATAAAAACGCCGACTACCTCGGCGGCCTCGGCAATCTGGGCTTCGGCTTTATCGAAACCGGCACCGTGACGCCCCGCCCGCAAGCCGGCAATCCGCAACCGCGGATGTTCCGGATCCCGCAAAAGTCGGCAATCATCAACCGCATGGGCTTCAACAACCTCGGCGTCGATCATCTGGTCGAGCAGGTCAAAAGACAGCCCGTTGACGCCGTGCTCGGTATCAATATCGGCAAAAACAAGGACACGCCGCTGGACCTGGCCAAGGACGACTATCTTTATTGTCTGGAAAAAGTCTACCCCTACGCCGACTATGTAACAGTCAATATCTCATCACCGAACACGCCGGGCCTGCGCGATCTGCAGCACGGCGAGATGCTCGAGGAGCTGTTCGCCGAACTCAAGCAGAAACAGGCCGAACTGGCCGGGCTGCACGATACTTACGTACCGATTGCAGTCAAGATCGCACCGGACATGAGCGACGAGGAACTCGATAACTTTGCGCAAAACGTCCTGCGATACGAGATGGACGCCGTGATCGCCACCAATACCACCAACGGCCGGGACGGCGTCGAGGGTCTGCCGAACGCCGACCAAACCGGTGGTCTAAGCGGCGCCCCCCTGCAGCAGAAAAGCACCCTGGCAATCAGCCGATTGGGCACGACACTTGCGGGCACTGTACCCATTATCGGCGTGGGCGGCATCATGAGTGTGGCAGATGCACAGGCCAAGATCGATGCCGGCGCCAGCCTTGTGCAGATCTACAGCGGACTGATTTACCGCGGCCCGCGCCTGATCAGGGACATTGCACAACAACTGAAACTGCAGGACTGACAACTCACATGCATTACGACGTATTCAACGGCGATGCCGACGGCATCTGCTCGCTGCACCAGCTCAGACTCGCCTATCCACGCACCAGTACGCTGATTACCGGCGTCAAACGCGATATCGGGCTTTTGCAACAGGTGGAGGGCGAACACGGCGATTCGATCACCGTGCTCGACATTTCACTGGACAAAAACCGCGAAGCCCTGCTCCGTCTGCTGAACAACGGCCTGACGATCGATTATTTCGATCACCATTTCGCGGGCGAGATTCCGCCGCACCCGTCACTGATGGCGCAGATCGATACCGCCAGTGAAGTCTGCACTGGACTGTTGGTCAATAATCATCTGGGCGGCAGATACCTGCCCTGGGCAGTGGTCGCGGCGTTTGGCGACAACCTGTTCAACAGCGCGGTGGCCGCCGCACGGGAACTCGACTACGACGAAGAACAGTTGCGTCTGCTCGAAGTGCTCGGTACCCTGCTCAATTACAACGGTTACGGCAGCCAGATCGAAGATCTGTTTTTCCATCCGCGGGAACTCTACGAAAAAGTCAGCCCCTATGAATCGCCGTTCGACTTTATCAACAGCGACGCCGCCTTCGCCACGCTCAACGAAGGCTATTCGGAAGATATGCAGCACGCCGCCGAAATCGGCCTGCAACATAAAAACGCCTGCTGCGCCATGCTGATCCTGCCGAACCAGGCCTGGGCTCGCCGTGTCAGCGGTGTCTACAGCAATCAACTGGCGCGGGACAATCCGGATCGCGCGCACGCCTTGCTGACCGAATTACCGGACGGCGATTTTCAGGTCAGTGTGCGAGCGCCGCTGAACAACAAGACCGGAGCCGACGATCTTTGCCGGCAGTTTCCTTCCGGCGGCGGACGCAAAGCGGCAGCCGGCATCAACCATCTGCCGGCGAGCGAGCTGGACGCCTTCAATGCAGCCTTTCAGGCACAGTTCGGCAACGGATCCTGAAAGTTTTCCGCAAAATAATCTTCCATTTCCCGATGTAAGCAAGCTGGACTCCGTCCGGGTCCGGCTTGGTTACAGGCCGTTCCGGAGGCTGGTCAGCCCTCTGATCACAAGGCTGCATCAATCAGCGCTTTCAGTTAGAATCCCTGCCTTTTTCAGCAAAGCAAGCCGCTTTGTTTGACGACCATTCAAGGCTATTGCGCAGACGACGGGACAGCACCACATGTGGTTTAAAAACCTGATGATCTACAGTTTTACCGAGCAATTCACCTTCGACAACAAGGCACTCGAAGAGGCGCTGGAAAACGGACGGTTTTCCCCATGCGGCAGTCAGGAACTCAGCAGTTACGGATGGACGGCGCCGGCCGGTCGGCACTCCGAAAATCTGCAGCACAGTGGTTCCGGTTTTATTCTGTTGTGCGCCCGCAAGGAGGAACGTATCCTGCCGGCCAGTGTCATCAAGGATTTCGTCAATGAGCGGGTGACCGTTATCGAGGAAGAACAACTGCGCAAAGTGCGTAAAAAGGAGCGCGACGAAATCAAGGACGAGGTACTGCTGGAACTGACACCCAAGGCCTTCACCCGCTCATCGTTTACCTACGGACTGCTGGCGCCGGAGTTGGGTTATTTGCTGGTCGACGCCGGCAGCGCCAAAAAGGCCGATGACTTTACCGCCTATCTCAGAAAATCACTCGGCAGCCTGCCGGTCAAACCGGTCTCGGTCAATGAGGCACCGGTCGCGCTGTTTACCGCCTGGCTCGATGGCAAACTGAGTCCGCCGGACGATCTGACGATCGGTGAGGAATGCGAACTCAATGCCAGCGATGATGAAGGCGGCGTGGTGCGATTGAGCCGTCATCAACTGACCGATTCCGATGAAATCAAAACCCATCTGGCGGCCGGCAAACTGGTGGTCAAACTTGGGCTGGAATGGCAGGATTCCTTGTCATTCGTGCTCGACAACGAACTCGGCGTAAAAAAACTCCGCTTCAGCGATACGCTTCAGGAACAGGCTGCGGAGGATGGCTCTGCGGATGCCGCCGCGGAATTCGATGCCCAGTTCACCCTGTCGAGCCTGGAACTCGCCAAATTCGTGCCCCGGCTGATCGAAATATTCGGCGGATTGCAGAACGCCGAAGGCCGATAGAATTCCGCTCAGGCTTCGCTGCGGATTCGGGTTTCCCCATACATGACCTGCCCGGTTTGCTTGACCCGACAGAGTACCTCGTCATCCTCATCAATCGGCTTGGCGAAAGTATGGCTGAATCCGACATAAGCGTTTCTCGGGATATTCAGGCTCATCATGTTCGACCGCGGCTCGGTGGCGGAAACCTCCGCCACCACCTCGCCATTAAGGACGATTTCGAGTCGACTCGGGGTTTCCGGATTTTTTCCAAACGCCAAGCCTGCCACCCTGCGGCGGTTCAACCCCCGTACAAAACCAAAGGTATAAGGCAAGCCTTGCTGCTGCATCGATAGACGCTTCTCGAAAATTTTCTTTGCAATGTCGTAGCGCATCATATCGTCGCCGTTTCTGCGCGCGATAAAGTCGTATTTTTTCTGATCCAGCTCGGCGATGGATCCAAATTGAGGCCGGTGATTTTTCGCCCCGGACTTGGTGTTCAGTGACAGTTTCTCAAGCCCGGCACCGTAAAAATCATTGAACAGGTCTAGGGATTCGTTATAACGCTCTGTCAAACCCAGAAAACCATACAATTCCAGCGGCAAGTTGCCAAGCAGACGGGTTTGCAAATTAGTAAACCGTTCCTCACGGATAAAATCGTCAAAACTGGATTCATAGCCCAGGTGCCTGACGTAGTGCTCGAAATGCGATATGACCTGCTCCACGGGATGACGCATGAACGAAGTGATTGACAGACAACTGAATACAGGGTTGTATTTATCGACCCGAACATGGCCGGTCAGGAGCTTTATTTTCTTTCTTCTTATGCGGTTATGCAGCTTGTATATATCAGGTTCCTGATAGACGAGTTTTTGCACGTCTTCACTGGTTACCCCGGAATGCCCGCCGTAATCCGAATAGATGTACTTAGCGCCGAAATATTTTTCCGCTGCAGTTCTGAAACTGGTTCCTGCAGTTTTCGGGACATGTACAAAAAAAATGCTTTTCATTGTTTTCCTTCTTGTACTTTTATAGTTCCTTCCGGAGGGTTACGACTTGATCCGTGAGGTCTCGTCGGCCAACGTCAGATTTGGACTGTAAGCCGGATCATGTGCCAGATCCGCCGACCATCTCAGTTTCATTCGCGCCACTTCGGAAAGAAAGCGTTTTTTCTTCTCGGGTGTATCCTCATACCCTCTTGATTTGGATTCATGATGAATCAACTGTGCGTAAGGCGTCCACAGATTCCGGTAGCCCAGCTCCTTGACCCGCAGACAAAAGTCCACGTCATTGAAGGCAACCCGAAAATTTTCCTCATCGAGTCCGCCGGTTTTTTCAAAAATATCCTTTCTGATCAGCAGACACGCCGCGGTGACCGCTGAATAATTCTGCGTCAGCAGGGCGCGGGAAAAATAACCGCCCTCACGCTCATTGATGCCCTTGAATATATGCCCGGCCACGCCACCGATGCCGAGCACCACGCCGGCATGCTGGATGGTCCGGTCCGGATAGAACAGTTTCGCACCGACACAGCCGATATCGGGGCGAATTGCCTGGGACACCATTTCGCCCAGCCATTCCGGGTTCAAGACGTCGATATCGTTGTTGACCAGCGCAAGTATCTCGCCTTTTGCATGTCTGGCCCCGAAATTGTTGATAGCCGAATAATTAAACGGCTTGTCATATTTTAAAACCCTGATTTTCGGATGCTGCTGAATAAAATCCAGCCAGCGCAGGGTTTCTTCCTCATCACTCTGATTGTCGAGAATAATGATTTCGTAGTTTTTGTAAGCCGTTATGTTGATGATGCTTTCAACGCATGACTGTAAAACCTCCAGCATATTGCGTGTCGGAATCAACAATGACACCAGCGGCGGGGTTTCGGGTAAAGGAAAGCGAATACGGTAGGTATTCGGTTGACCGCCCATCTCGACGCTGACTGCCCCCCCGTCCAGCGACTCGAAATGATCTTCCAGCGCCTTGATACCGGCCGAAGTTGTATAGGACTTTTCCGCTGAGGCAAGTGCCGTCGAACCTTCGATAGCCCGCCAGTGATACAGAATATGCGGCACATGCACGATATTTTTAAAACCCGCGGTCTTGGTCGCGCGTAACAGCAAGTCATAATCCTGACTGCCGTCGAAGCCCTTGCGAAACCCACCGGATTGTTCAAGCAATTCGCGGCGGAGCATGGTGAAATGACAGATATAGTTATACGAATAGAATAAATCCTGATTCCAGTCAGGCTTGAAATAAGGATCAGCGCGGTTACCATCGAGGTCGATCTTGTCTTCGTCGCTGTAAAATATCTGTCCGTCGGGATTGGCGTTGACGGCCTTGACCATCGCGAACAAGGCATGCCCGGGCAATAGATCGTCGTGATCGAGAAACGCGATAAAATCCCCTCTGGCCAGCGCCAGCGCATCGTTGGACGCCATGGCGATATTTTTATTGGTGTCAGAGAAGGTGACGCTTATGCGCCCATCCTGGCGGGCAAACTCTTCCAGGATCGGACGCACATGTTCGGCGGTGGAAGCATCGTCGGCGATGCACAGCTGCCAGTCTGTATAAGACTGCCGCTGCACGGAATCGATGGCGTCGCGGAGCAAACGCTCGTCCGTATTGTAAACCGGCATAATCAGAGAAATACAAGGCTTGCTCTGAAAGCTGTCGATCTCGTTTTGCTGGGCAGCCCGGTCGCTGAACAGCGGCACCTCATACTTTCTTATCCAGCGTTCATAACTGACTTCATCAAACGTATCCTTGTAGGTTTCACGCAGCAGCTCGTCAAAGCCGATGCCGATATGCCCGGCGTCCTGCTCAAGCCGTGATTTGACCTGTTCCGGGGTAGCAGCATCCCTGACCAGATTTTTTTGACTGATCCTTTTCAGCATGCGGCTGTGGGCAAACTGAGCGGAGACAGGGATGATACGCAGACTGTCGACATTAAAGTCGGCTCTCGCGTTCAGGGGAGCAAGGCGAACCGCTTTGGGTTTCCGTTCGAAGTAGACCAGCCTTTTCAGTGTCTTGCCTGATCGCCCTTTTAGTTTGACAGTATCCTTTTCAACGAATCCGTCACCGAAATCGAAATAAAACGTACTGTTCACCATTGCCATGGTGCCGCTCAGACAGGTTTCCAGCATATACCAGCCACGGCTCAGCGGGTACTTGAGTCGCAGACCAAAAACGGGCTCACAACTTTGTGAACACCATGCCCAGCTGTCGTGGTCGCTTTTCCTTAGCTGGCTTACAGGGAACAAGTTACGGGCGTTCTCAGCGAAAGCCATTCCAGCCAGGTATCGCAATGCAGACATTCGTAAAGCCTTATAATTCTTTTAAAAACAGTGAGATAAGATATTTCTGAAAGAAATCTTCCGCTCTTCCAACTTGCTTTGTAAATGCAGGAAGTGAGCCAGAAATAAAAAAAAAAAGGCGGGATAAGTGCTGGAATCAGTGGGCTAAAATCAGTCGGAATGAAAGCCGGGGAGGCCTTATCCCCGAATGTTTTAGTCAACCTAAACGTCATCCCCGAGTACTTTAGTCGGGGACCCATTACCTCCGCCGGACAGTCCGCTGCTGGATTCCCGATGGGGCTCGGGAATGACGAGTCAGGGGAAGCGTCATCCCCGAATGTTTTAGTCAGGGATCCATTACCTCCGTCGGACAGTCCGTTGCTGGATTCCCGATGGGGCTCGGGAATGACGGGTGAGGGGAAGTGTCGTCCCCGAATGCTTTAGTCAGGGATCCATGGCCTCCGTCGGACAGTCCGTTGCTGGATTCCCGATGGGGCTTGGGAATGACGGGTCAGGGGAAGTGTCATCCCCGAATGCTTTAGTCGGGGATCCAGCGTCTACACGTCTTAGCTTTCAGCCGGCCAGTGGCAATGCAGGAACGGGCTGACGTTACTGTCCGGGTCGAGACCGTGCTCGGCAATCAGGTAAAGAATCATGCCATGCCGTGTCCACCAGTACTGATTGCCCTCGTCACCTAGGTCGTCGGCGTAAACCCGTACATTGGCGGTCTCTGCGTCGTAATAGCCCCAGACATCAGTGCCGTCCTCGCGGACATAAAACAGCGATTCGTCATCGGTAAGCAACAGGGCCGGAGGCGTGACGGCGCTCAAGCCGACGCAGGACATCAGCTCGGCATAGACCGCTTCAAGCTGCTCGACATCGGTCAGAGCCGTAAGCGAGGCGGGGGAATAGGTGACGCGCATGCCGGTCTGGCCGGTTTCGGTATACACCTTGAGGACCGGGTCGTCGTCATTCGGCTCCTGTTGTTCGCCGCCGGAATCACCGCCGTCGTCGATGACATCGCCCTGTTTTGCCGGGGAATCCGAGTCGGAGCAGGACAGCGTCACCGCCGACAGAACGAAAAGCAGTAACAGTGTCGTGATTGATTGAAATAACCGCTGCATGAGATTGTCAGATTTGATGTTCATGATGGGCTCGCTCCCGTTATTTGATCATTATAAAAATGCCGGGCTTCTGGAAGCTTGCTCACCTTATCACCTAACTTATATGTAATGTTATAGTCCCGATCGATTAGTGTAGACCACCGCGCAGAACTCGCCAGTACCCTCTTTTTTAGCCGGCACGCAAACACCGGCGATTCAACGCCTTAGGGTTTTGATACAAAAATGGGGCCTGGCGGGGTGGAATTCCAGCCTGCGGCGTATTCAGGCCAGCTTGAAGTCAAACGCCGCGCTGATCAGCCGTTTGGTGTAATCCTGCTGCGGGTTTTCGAACAGTGAGCGGGCGCTGCCGGATTCGACCAGTTTGCCCTGATTCATCACCAGGATCGAGTTGCTGATCGCCCGTACGACCTTCAGGTCATGACTGATAAACAGATAAGCCAGGCCGTATTTTTTCTGCAGATCCTTCAGCAACTCGATGACCTGTCCCTGAATGGAGCGGTCCAGCGCCGAGGTCGGCTCATCCAGCACCAGCAGCTTCGGCTTGAGAATCATCGCCCGCGCAATCGCAAAACGCTGCCGCTGACCACCGGAAAATTCATGCGGATAACGATGCCGCGATTCCGGATCGATACCGACCTCCTTGAGCGCCGCGACAACCTTGGCATCGAGTTCCGCCTCGTCATGATACAGCTTGTGCGCAAGCAGGCCTTCGGCAATGATCTGCGCGATGGACTGGCGCGGACTGAGACTGCCGAACGGGTCCTGGAAAACAATCTGTAATTCCTTGCGAATACCCCGCAGCGCCTTGCCCTGAAAGCCATGCAGATCCTGGCCCAGATAAACGATCCGGCCCTTCGACTGAATCAGGCGCAGGGCGGCCAATGCAAGCGTGGTCTTGCCGGAGCCGCTCTCGCCGACGATGCCCAGTGTTTCGCCGGCCCGGATCCGGAACGACACGCCGTCGACCGCCTTGACGTAATCCTTGACCCGGCCGAAAACACCACGCTTGAGGGGAAACCAGACACGCATATCCTCGCATTGCATGATCTCACCGGCATCGTCATGGAGCGGTTCGGCAGAGCCGGCCGGTTCGGCGGCCAGTAGTTCACGGGTGTATGCGTGCTGCGGATGCGAAAGCACATCGCCGGCCGCGCCCTGTTCGACGATTTCCCCGGCACGCATGACGCAAACCTGATCGGCGA
>JAGRHW010000590.1 GCA_020444765.1 Gammaproteobacteria bacterium
GGTGTTGATGGAGCGGGGTGTTGTTGCCTGATGTTCAAAGGATTTCTGGAATTTTATCGATAATAATATTAAATATCGATTTAATCCGAAATTTGCGTTATGCTCCCACCCACGACACAAGCAAAGAAACAGGCGGCGGGGCTGGCTGCACGCCTGGCATTCGCTGTCAGGAGGAAGCTGCGTGAAAGGCACATCGCGCGGACACAGACTGTTTCCGCCTTTTACCGATCTGCACGAAGCAATCCGCTTCGATAGTCAAAACGGCAATATCTGGCTGGAAGAGCAGCGTATGTTGCTGCTGCACGCGGCCGCGCTCGGCTCCATGCGGCAGGAACTGATCCGCTCACTGGGCGAGGATTATACCCGGGGTTTGCTGATGCGCATGGGCAGCACCAGTGGCCGTACGGATGCCCAGTTCGCGGCGCGTTTGCGTGCCGGGGCGCCGCTCAAGGATATTTTCTCCGTCGGGCCGCAACTGCATTGCGTCGAAGGCATCGTCAATGTGGAGCCGGTGGCACTGGATCTCGGAGAGAAGTCCGGGCATTTCTACGGCGAGTACGTCTGGCGCAATTCCTTTGAAGCTGCCGAGCACCTGCGTTTGTTCGGCCCATCCGAGGAGCCGGTGTGCTGGCAGATGCTCGGCTACGCTTGCGGCTACACCACTCAGATCATCGGTCGGCCGGTGTATTTCCGTGAAGTGGAATGCGTGGGCAAGGGTGATCCCTGCTGCCGCATCATCGGCAAAAACGCCGAAGATTGGGAAAATCCCGAGGAATTCAAGGCGCTGACCGCAGCCGAATCCCTGTCCGATCAGCTCGAAAGCCTGCGCCGCGAGGTCAAGACCCTCCGTTCGGTGATAGGCGTGGCGGAAAAAGACGAAAAAATCATCGCCGATTCGCCGGCTATCCGCGAAGCGCTATATATGCTGACGCGCGCCGCTGAAACCGACGTAACCGTGCTGATGCTCGGTGAAACCGGTGTCGGCAAGGATGTATTCTCGCGCCGTCTGCACGACACCGGAGCCCGTCGCGATGGTCCCTTTGTCGCGGTCAACTGCGCAGCGCTGCCGCGCGAACTGGTCGAGTCGGAACTCTTTGGCGTGGAAAAAGGTGCTTACACCGGCGCCGATAAAGCCCGCGCCGGGCGCTTCGAGGTCGCCGACGGCGGCACGCTTTTTCTCGATGAACTCGGTGAACTCAACGAGCGTGCCCAGGCCAAGTTACTGCGCGTTTTACAAACCGGCACTTTCGAACGCGTCGGCTCGACCCGAACCGTCAGCGTCAACGTGCGTCTGATCGCCGCCACCAACGCGGACCTTCAGCAACGCGTCCGTGACGGCAGTTTTCGCGCAGACTTGTATTATCGCCTGAATGTCTTCCCGATCACCATTCCGCCTTTGCGCGAACGTGTCGGCGATTTGCCCGGTCTGGTTGAAAAATTCATCGAACGCCACAATAAAAAATACGGTAAATCTGTCTCCGGGCTCACTGACGAGGCCATGCACCGCCTCATCGCCTACGACTGGCCCGGTAATGTGCGCGAACTGGAAAATATCATCGAACGCGGCGTCATCCTCACCGAAAACGGTGGCGCCGTTCCCGCCTCGCATATCAGTGTCGGCGACGCCATGTCTGCGCCCAAATTCGGTCCTGTCAAAGGCGGCTGCCTGGTTCAGGGTCATGACCACAGCTACGCCAACCGCCTGATCGAAGACATGCTCGCCCGCGGCGGCAGCATGGAAGCTCTGGAAAAAGACATACTCAAAGCTGCACTGGATGCGAGCAAGGGAAATGTGGAAGCCGCTGCACGCAAACTCGGTATGACCGGACCGCAGTGTCGG
>JAGRHW010000591.1 GCA_020444765.1 Gammaproteobacteria bacterium
GCCGCCTATATGCCGGACTTTCAGAATATCGTCGGGCGGATGCAATACGATCTTTTCCACATCTATACGGTCGATGAACACACCTCGCACGTGATCCGCAATCTGCGGCGTTTCGCCCTGCCCAACTACCGTAACGAGTTCCCGCATTGCAGCATGATCATGGACCAGATCCGCAAGCCCGAGCTGCTGTATCTGATGGGCCTGTTCCACGACATCGCCAAGGGCCGCGGCGGTGATCATTCCGAGCTTGGTGCCGTAGCTGCAATAACTTTTTGCGAAAACCATTATCTCAACAAGGTAGACACCAACCTCGTTCAGTGGGCGGTGCGCAACCACCTGATCATGTCGATGACCGCGCAACGCCGGGATATCAGCGATCCGGCGGTTATTCACGATTTCGCCAAGCGGGTCGGCTCGCGCGAATACCTCAATCACCTTTACCTGCTGACAGTAGCGGATATCCGCGCGACCAACCCGGATCTGTGGAATTCCTGGAAGGAAAATCTGCTGCGCGATCTCTACAACTATACGGCTCGCGCGCTGAACCGCGGGCTCGACAGCCCGGTCGACAAGGAAGAAGACATTCGCCAGAAAATGCTCGATGTCCGCGAGATATTCGAAAAACGCCAGTTGCGGTTCGCCCAGGACAGAATCGAAAAACTCTGGGAAGAACTCGGCGAGGAATATTTTCTGCGCTACTTTCCGGACGAAATCGCCTGGCACACCCAGGCCATCCTCGAACACGAAGATAATACACCTCTGGTTCGTCTGCGGCAGGACGGCGAACGCGGCTCAACGGAAATCCTGGTCTACACGCAGGATCACGACAATCTGTTCGCCCTGATGGTTTCCGAACTGGATCGCCTCAATCTGAACATCCTGGCCGCCAACGTCGGCACCACGGCGGCGGAATATGCGCTCAACACCTTTGTTGTCCTTGAGCATAATGACAATACAATTACCGACCCCGTAAGAGTAAAACAGATCCAGAACAGCCTGCTCCTAAAGTTGCAAAACCCTGATCAGCTACCGGCCCTGCAAAATCAGCAGATCCCCAGAATCCTGCGGAATTTTCAGTTCGAGCCGAACGTCACGATCGACAACGACATCTCGGAACGTTTCACCTCGATCTATATCGAGGCGGCCGACCGGCCCGGCGTGCTGTCCAAGATCGGCCGCTGCTTTCTGAATTGCAAAATCATCGTGCACAGCGCGAAAGTCACCACGCTTGGTGAAAAAATCGAAGACGTGTTTTTCGTCAGTGACCATAATCACGAAAAACTGCAGGACGACAAGCTGCTGTTCGCGCTTTACGATTGCTTTCTCGACACACTGACCGACGCCAAACAAAAATGAACGACGCCCGCGACAAGACCATCGAACTCTGCCAGGAACTGATCAGACTGCCCTCGCTCACGCCCGACGACCGCGGTTGTCAGGCGCTGCTCGGCAAACGGCTGGAAGCGCTCGGCTTTCATTGCGAATCCCTGCGTTTCGACGACGTCGACAATCTTTGGGCCAGACTTGGCAACGAGGGGCCACTGTTTGTATTTGCCGGCCATACCGACGTGGTGCCGACCGGCCCGGAAGAGCAATGGACATATCCGCCGTTTGCCGCGCATATCGACAAGGGCGAACTGTACGGACGTGGCTCGGCCGACATGAAAGGCTCGATCGCGGCGTTTATCACGGCGTTGGAACGGTTTATCCCCGCCCACGAGCAAGTGCGCGGCTCGGTCGGCTTGCTGATCACCAGTGATGAAGAGGGCCCGGCTATCAACGGTACGGTCAAGGTGATCGAAACCCTCGAAGCACGTAA
>JAGRHW010000592.1 GCA_020444765.1 Gammaproteobacteria bacterium
CGCGTCGGTCAGGTCATGGCGCAACGGGCCCGCGGTTTCGACATGGAGATCCATTACTACAACCGCCGCCGTCTGGAGCACGAAAACGGCGCGATCTACCACGCCGGGCTCGATGAGCTGCTTGAGCAAAGCCAGTTTCTGTCGATCCATTGCCCGGCCACGCCGGACACCCATCATCTGCTGAACCGGCAGCGCATCGACAAGCTGCCTGACGGCGCCGTGGTGGTAAATACTGCGCGTGGCGCGGTGATTGACGACGACGCCCTGATCGCCGCTCTGTCCTCAGGCAAGCTGTTCGCCGCCGGACTGGATGTATTCAACGGTGAGCCGGCAATAGACCCCAGATACCGGGAGCTGGACAACACCTTTCTGCTGCCACATATCGGCAGCGCGACCGTCGAGACTCGTGATGCGATGGGTTTTCGCGCACTCGACAATCTGGACGCAATCACCGCCGGGCAGGAACCCCGCGACCGGCTTGCCTGAATACGACTCACCCGTTACTGAACGGGTGAGTCTGCTTATTTGGGTTTACTCCGGAGGGACTCCCAAAAATCGTAAATTGCCATCAGAGAAACCAGTGCAACCACGATAATCAGATCGATATCCGGCACGAAGGCGGCAACCACCACAATGGAAGCAATCATCGTTGCCAGCGCCAGAACCGCCATTATCTTGTCCGTCATTTCCTTAAACCTCTCTGTATTAGGCGTGTAGACGCTGCACGAGATATCTGGCCGTTCGCAGCAGGCGGCCATCGTCGAAACGCGCCCCGACCAGCTGAACACCGATCGGCATGCCGTTTGCCCCCGTCAATAACGGCAGGGTCACCGCCGGCACGCCGGTCAATGACCACAGCACGTTGAATACGGAGTCGCCCGTGGTCGTCAGATCGTTTGGCGCCTCACCCGGAGCGGCCGGTGTGATGATCGCATCGTAGCGTTCGAAGATCTCCGTCAACCCGACGTAGAGCACATCCCGCCAGTCCAGCGCGGCCAGATACTGGCTGGCCAGCACCGTTCGGCCTTCCTCGATCGCCGAGCGGGTCTGGGCAGCCAGCCGTTCGGCCCCCTTGTCATAATAGTAGCGCAGATTATGTGCGATCTCGGCCATCATAATACAACGGTGGGCCGCCATGCCTTCGGCAAAAACAGCCGGCAACTCAACCTCGTCACATTGCTCGCCCAGCGCCGCGACCAGTTCGGCGAATCCTTCGGCACAATCGTCTTCGATATGTGACCAGGCCGGTGTTTTGACAAAAGCAAACTGCGGTTTCACCGGCGGTTCACCCAAAGCGGTATCAAGCAACCTTGGCGCCGCCATCGGCACGCTATCCGGATCGCCCGCATGGTGACCGGCGATAACATCGGCAAGCAATGCTACATCCTCTATCGTGCGACCGAACGTGCCGATGGTATCGAGAGACCGCGAGGTACGCAGTACCCCGCTGCGCGCGATCAGGCCAAACGTGGGCTTGAAACCGACTACGCCGCAGAAAGACGCGGGCCGGATGACCGAGCCGCCGGTCTGGGTACCGACAGCGAAAGGCACCATCCCGCTGGCAACCGCCGCCGCGGAACCGGACGATGAGCCGCCCGGCGTGCGGCCGGTGTCAAACGGGTTGAGGGTTTTGCTCGGTGCGAGATAGGCACATTCGGTGGTCACTGTTTTGCCGGGTATCACGGCACCGGCCGCGCGCAGGCGCGTCACCAGCGCAGCGTCCTGTTCCGGCCGCCGGCCACTGTCGAGAGCCGCACCGTTCTCGGTAGGCAGATCCTTGGTATCGATAATGTCCTTGATGCCCACCGGCAACCCA
>JAGRHW010000593.1 GCA_020444765.1 Gammaproteobacteria bacterium
AGGTCTCGGCGCCAGCCTCCTGCTCTTTTTGCCGGTAGGACGTTTCCAACGTTTCGACAACCCGCTCACGCAGGGTTTCTTCATGCAACTGTGGATCCGCGTCGAGCCAGGCTTGCAGTGATATTTTTTCACCGGTTTCACTCTGCAGGGCTTTTTCCGCACCGTCGATGTCCCAGGACTCATCCAGCGACCCCGGCACAATATGGGTATTGAGTATGGAATCGACGACTTCCATACGCATATCGTCGATCGCCTCGGTAAGATCCTCGGCGCTCATCGAATCATCACGCATCTCGTAGATGACCTTGCGCTGATCATTGGCGACGTCGTCATATTCCAGCAGGTGCTTACGAATATCGAAGTTATGCCCCTCGACCTTGCGCTGGGCATTTTCAATGGCCTTGGTCACCCAGGGGTGTTCAATCGCCTCACCCTCTTCCATACCAAGTTTCTGCATGATGGCCGAGACGCGATCCGACGCAAAGATACGCATCAGATTGTCTTCCAGCGACAGATAAAAGCGCGAAGAACCGGCATCGCCCTGACGCCCCGAGCGGCCTCGCAACTGGTTGTCTATGCGGCGTGATTCATGACGCTCGGTACCTATGATGTGCAGACCACCACTTTCCAGCACCAGCTTGTGCCGCTCCTGCCAGTCCTTTTGCAAGGCATCGATCGCCGCCTTGTCATCAGGATTCTCGAGCCGGGAGATTTCCGCCTCCAGATTACCGCCCAGCATGATATCCGTACCACGGCCCGCCATATTCGTCGCAATCGTCACCGCACCGGGCACGCCGGCCTGTTCGACGATATGCGCCTCACGGTCATGTTGTTTGGCGTTCAGCACTTCGTGCTTGATATTCTTTTTCTTCAACAGCCCGGAGAGATATTCGGAGGTTTCGATGGAAGCGGTACCCACCAGTACCGGTTGTTTGCGTTTTACGCAGTCTTCTATGTCGTTGATGATCGCATCGAATTTTTCCCGCTGGGTCAGAAAGACCAGATCCGGATAATCCTTGCGGATCATGGTCTTGTTGGTGGGAATAACCACGACCTCAAGCCCGTAAATCTGCTGGAACTCGTAGGCTTCGGTGTCCGCCGTGCCGGTCATGCCGGCGAGTTTGTTGTAAAGCCTGAAATAATTCTGGAAGGTAATCGAGGCCAGCGTCTGGTTTTCCTGCTGAACGGTAACACCTTCTTTTGCCTCAATAGCCTGATGCAGACCTTCCGACCAGCGGCGCCCCGGCATGATACGACCGGTAAATTCATCGACGATAATGATTTGATCGTCCTTCACGATGTAGTCGACGTCTTTCTGGAAAATGCCGTGGGCCCGCAGGGCGGCATTCAGGTGATGCAGCAGACCGATATGCGCCGGATCGTAGAGGCTTTCGTTTTCTCCCAGCAGGCCGTTCTCGACCAGCAAAGACTCGACATGCTCGTGCCCCGACTCGGTCAGGTGCACCTGCTTGGATTTTTCATCGACGCTGAAATCGCCCTCGCCGTCTTCCTGCTCCTGCTTGACGAGCTTCGGCACCAGCTGGTTGATCTTGACGTAGAGATCACTGTTATCGTCGGTCGGACCGGAAATGATCAGCGGTGTTCGCGCCTCGTCGATCAGGATGGAGTCAACCTCGTCGACGATCGCAAAATTGAGTCCGCGTTGCACCTTGTCTTCAGGCGTCATCGCCATGTTGTCGCGCAGGTAATCGAAACCGAACTCGTTGTTGGTGCCATAGGTCACATCGGCGGCATAGGCGGCGCGACGCTCATCGGGCCGCATGCCGCTGACGATGACCCCGACACTCAGGCC
>JAGRHW010000594.1 GCA_020444765.1 Gammaproteobacteria bacterium
GCCGTCTGTCCAGTAGAGCCTGTGTGCCGGGTCTGGAATCTGCTTTCCTGCTAAGACGCTTTTTACAGCTCTCTGCCGAACGGACGGGTATGACTCGGTCGGTTACACCGCAGCTGGATTCCCGCCTGCGCGGGATTGACGTGTTAGATGACTTTGGGTGTACTACGATGTCTGCTTTTCCCACTCCCGACAGTCGGAAGTGGGTAACGAAAACGCCGCAAGCAGCCTCAGTCATACGCCAGATGCGTGGCCAGCCACTTTTCCGATTCCTCGATCGTCTGGCCCTGGCGTTTCGCATAGTCTTCGATCTGATCCCTGTCGACTTTACCGATGCCGAAATAACGGGATTGCGGGTGAGCGAAATACCAGCCACTGACGGAGGCGGCGGGAGTCATGGCAAAGCTTTCGGTCAGGCCGATGCCGGTGTTTTTCTGCACCTCGAGTAAATCCCAGATCAGCGGTTTCTGCCGGTGATCGGGATTGGCGGGATAGCCGGGTGCGGGACGTATGCCCTGGAAGTTTTCCTTGATCATCTCGTCGATTGACAGCTTCTCGTCGCTGGCATAGCCCCAGATTTCCCGGCGGATTGTCGTGTGTAATGCTTCGGCAAAGGCTTCGGCCAGACGGTCGGCCAGCGCCTTGGCCATGATGCTGTGATAGATATCGTTGTTGGCGTCGAATTCGGCGACGATGCTGTCCAGTCCGATACCGGCGGTGACCGCAAACGCACCGATATAATCCTTGACGCCACTGGTTTTCGGCGCAATGAAGTCGGCCACCGAGAGATTCGGCCGCTCGTCCTTGAAACCGGTTTGCTGACGCAGATTGAAGATTGTATGCAAGGGCTTGTCGCGCTGCTCGTCGGCGTAGATTTCGATGTCGTCGTGATTGACCGTATTGGCCGGAAAGATCCCGGCAACGCCGTTGGCGCGGAGTTTTTTTCCAGCGATCAGTTCGTCCAGCATCTGCTGGGCATCGGCGAACAGTTCCCGCGCCTGCTCGGCGAATTTCTTGTCGTCGAGAATGCGCGGGTATTTGCCCGGCAGTTCCCAGGTATGGAAAAAAGGCGTCCAGTCGATGTAATCGCGCAGCGCTTCCAGCGGATAGTCGGCAAAGACCTTGATGCCGGTCTGGTTTGGCGTGGCCGGCCGGTAAGTCTGCCAGTCCGTTGGCAGAGCATTGTTGCGCGCATCCGCGAAGCTGATCAGATGGCTTGTATTATCGCGGGCGGCGAAGCGCTCGCGCTGGATATCGTAGTCTTTTTTGATATCCAGCACGTATTGCTCGCGCAGTTTGTCGCTGAGCAGATTATTTGCAACCCCGACACAGCGCGATGCATCAACGACGTAGACAACGGGATGATCGTAGTGCGGATCGATTTTCACCGCCGTGTGCATTTTCGAGGTGGTGGCGCCGCCGATCAGCAGAGGGATCGTCAGACCGGCGCGCTTCATTTCCTTGGCCATGTGCGTCATTTCCTCGAGCGAGGGCGTGATCAGGCCGGACAAACCGATCGCGTCGACGTTTTCGGTGACCGCGGTGTCGATGATTTTCGTTGCCGGCACCATCACACCGAGATCGATGACGTCATAGCCGTTGCACTGTAATACAACCCCGACAATATTCTTGCCGATGTCGTGCACATCGCCCTTGACGGTCGCCATCAGCAGCGTTTTGTTGGTGGATTTGACAGCGGACTTGTCGGCTTCCATATAAGGCAGCAGAACGGCGACGGCTTTTTTCATCACGCGCGCGGACTTGACAACCTGAGGAAAAAACATCTGCCCGTCGCCGAACAGATC
>JAGRHW010000595.1 GCA_020444765.1 Gammaproteobacteria bacterium
GCCTCATCCGCTCATTCACTCGCTCAAGGGATTTAGCCCCCGGCCTTAAACCCCGCAATCCGCGCCGTCGTTTCAGGGTCAAGAAAACCACGCACGGTGGCGGCAGTTTCCAGGTTCATGGCGTTTTGCAGATTGGTCAGCGCGGTCTGGTTGAGGGTTTTTTTCATGTCCCGGGCCGCGCCTTGCGGCAATTCCGCGAGCTGGCGGGCAACGGCTATGGCTTCAGTGAGGAGTTGATTGTCCGCGCAGACACGCCAGGCGAGTCCTGATTCAAGCAGCTCGTCGGCCTTGTATTTTTTGCCGAGAAACAGCATTTCGCGTGCCTTGTTGAGACCGACCAGGGCAGGTAGCAGGCTGGTGACGCCGCCGGTGACAAACAGCCCCCAGGACAGTTCGGGGAAAAATCCGCGCGCCGATTCCGCCCAGATAGGGAAGTCGCAATTGATCGCCCACTCGAAACCGCCACCTACCGCCCAGCCGTTGATGGCGCCTACTACAAGCTTGTCGCCATGGACGATTTCCTGCGTGACCTGTTGAATCGCGTTAACCAGGTCTTCGGCCTGCTGGCGGTTTTCCGGATGCTGATGTTCGACGAGATCATCGCCGGCGCAAAACGCACGGCCGCGGCCGGTAAAAATAATACAACGGGTTTGTTCGTCCTCATTGGCCGCGCGAAAAGCCAGCGCGGTTTCGTCGATAAGCTGCCGGTTCATGGCATTGAGCGAGTCCGGACGATCCAGGGTGATCTGGCGGATGCCGGGTTCGATAATCGTACTGCTGACGGTTTGATACATGCTTAGTCCTCGTAGCGCCGGATAACACGCCGCGTTTTGCCTTCGGTTCTCGGCAGGCTGTGGGCCGGTAAAACGCTCACCCGGGCTGTTGCGCCGAGTTGTTTTTTTATCAGTGCCTCGATTTGCGCGGCAAGATCCTGTTGTTCGGTTTGTCCGTCCGCAAGTTCCACCTCGATCGGCAAAAAATCATAGGGAGGTTTGTGGTTCAGCACGATCCGGTATTCGCCGGACAATCCGGAAAAACGGTGCAGCACCTCGGCGATCATGGTCGGAAACAGATTGAGGCCGCGCACCACGATCATATCGTCATTGCGTCCGACCACCCGGAAGCGGGTCGCGGTACGTCCGCAGTCAGCGACGCCGGTACCGGTCAGAGTCAGGATGTCGCCGGTCCTGAAACGAATCAGCGGCTGACATTGCCTGGCAAGATGGGTGAGCACCAGTTCACCGGTTTCGCCTTCCTGCCAGGGCAGTAATTCACCGCTGTCCGGGTTGATCAGTTCCGGGTAGAGCACATCGGCCGCCAGAAAGTGCAGGTCATTGCAGTGTTCGGTCTGGGCGGCGAAATTGCAGAACACGTCCGATACGCCATAGTTGGCATTACGCACGGCAAATCCCCAGGTTGACTCGAGCCGCTGGCGAAAGTTCGGATCGTCGAGACCGGCTTCACCGCCGAACAGACCAAGCTGCAGGCCGAGGTCTTTCGGTGCGAGTCCGGGAAAGTGCCGGGCGATGGTTTGCTCCAGGACCGCCGGGTAGGAGGGCGTGCAGGAAATCGCCGTGATGCCGAGTTCCCGGATCGTGCGGACGAGCTTTTCGCTGTCGCCGACGCCAAACGGCACGACAGTCGCGCCGGTTGCTTCGAGCGTGGTGTGATCGGTGAAACCTCCCATCCAGAGCTGATAGTTCAGGCAGTGCACGACGCGGTGACCGGGGCCGAGACCGGCCGCGCTTTGCGCACGTGCTCCGACGATGGCGGTTATCTCTGCA
>JAGRHW010000596.1 GCA_020444765.1 Gammaproteobacteria bacterium
CTGTTCGTACCAATCTTGCAGATCGGCGAGCTGCAATTCATCGAGATCCGCCGGCCAGCCGATTACCGGCAGACGGTCCGGCGAGGAAAGATAGGCGGTGGCGAGAAAGTGTTCGTAGAGCAAGGCGCGCGGGTTGTCTTCGGTGCGGGTACGGCGCTCCTCCTTGACGACCTGCACTTCCCTTTTGAACTCTTCTTCATCGAGCCGCAGATGACGCATGCGATCGGCTTCGAGTTCCATCATCAGTTCCAGACGATCGGCGGCGATCTGCTGGTAATAGCTGGTATATTCCTTACTCGTGAAGGCGTTGTCATTACCGCCGTTCTGCGCGACGATTTCCGAAAACTCGCCGGCCTTGTGTTTTTCAGTTCCCTTGAACATCATGTGTTCGAGTACGTGCGAGATACCGGTAATGCCGTCATGCTCGGAAATACTGCCGACCTTGTACCAGACCTGATGCACCACCACCGGTGCGCGGTCATCGACCTCGACGATCACCTTCATGCCGTTGTCGAGCATGGTTTGTTCAGCGGCGGTCGAGACCTGAAACGCCGCCAGCAAACCAAACATCAGAGTAAATTTAGGCAAGCTTGTTTGCATTGTGTTTTCCTTGAAACGCAGGTCAATGATAGGATATGCGCTGATTTTTGCAGGCTTTCGGAATCCTCGGCCATATGGGTTTATTCAGTTTCAGAAAAAACAAAAAAGTTCCTGCCAGCGATACTGCAACGCCCGCGGCCGATGAAGAAAAGCTCAGCGGCAAGCTAAGCAAAACCCGCTCCCGCCTTAAAGATGGATTACTGGGTTTTTTCCGCGCCGGCAAGACCATCGATGAAGACCTTCTGGATGAACTGGAAAGCCAGCTGATCATGGCCGATGTCGGCGTGCAGGCAACTCAGCGTATTATGAAATCTCTGAGCGAAAAGGTTACAGCTTCGAAACTCAAAGATGCTGACAGCCTGCGCCAGGCCTTGCATCAGGAACTGCTGGAAATACTTCAGCCCTGCGAAATACCGCTGGAAATCCCGGACAGCGGCAAGCCCTTCGTGATCCTGGTGGTCGGCGTCAACGGCTCCGGTAAAACAACGACCATCGGCAAACTGGCCCGGCAACTGAAGGACGCGGGCCAGAGCGTAATGCTGGCGGCCGGCGATACCTTTCGTGCAGCGGCGGTCGAGCAGTTGCAAACCTGGGGCGAACGGAATGAAGTCCCGGTCATCGCCCAGGGCAGCGGTGCTGATTCGGCCTCGGTGATCTACGACGCCCTGTCCTCGGCCAAAGCGCGCGGCATCGACGTGCTGATCGCCGACACCGCCGGCCGTTTGCATACCCAGGCCGGCCTGATGGACGAGCTGAAAAAGGTCAAGCGGGTGCTCGGTAAACTCGATCCTGATGCGCCACATGAAACCCTGATCGTACTCGACGGCAGCACCGGCCAGAACGCGCTTAACCAGGCCGAGCAGTTCAATGCGGCGCTGGCCCTGTCGGGCATCGTCATCACCAAGCTGGACGGCACGGCCAAGGGCGGTATCGTTTTTTCAATCGCCGAAAAGCTGCACGTCCCGCTGCGTTTTATCGGCGTTGGCGAGAAAGTCACCGACCTGCGGGTCTTCGACGCCGGCGATTTTGTCGATGCACTGCTGGCTCCAGCAACGGACGAAGCCGCTTCGTGATCGAATTCATCAATGTCAGCAAGCGTTACCGCGGCAGCAAACAGGCGCTGGACTCGGTCAGCTTTCATATCCCGGACGGCGGCATCGGTTTTTTGACC
>JAGRHW010000597.1 GCA_020444765.1 Gammaproteobacteria bacterium
TCGGCACGGTGACGCCGCGCGCGGACTGCCAGCGTCCGCTGGCATTGACATACGTGCCGGCCGATTCGGTAAACACCGCCTGCGGCAGCACGACATCGGCGGAGGCCTCGACTTCCTTGCTCAAATAACTGCCGATAAATACACGCCTGTCAGCGTTTTGCAAAGCCTTGACGGCTTGCGTGGGATCGGCCGCATCGAGTTCCGGCTCGACACCCAATAACAACAGGGTTTTGTTTTTGCCAGATAAGATTTCCGCGGCGTTGCGGCCGCTCTGCCCTGTTGCAGAACCACCGGCCAAGCGATGCGGAACACAACCGCTCAGCCAGGCGCCACAGGTATTACCGGCTTCCGGCAGATAAACCAGCCTGGCGCCGGTCGTCTCCGCCAGCAAGGCCGACATGGCGCGGATCAGTGAGAAATCTGGAGAAGCCACTGCCTGACTGCCGAGCAGCACGATACTGTCGTCGGCCTTACTCAGCGATTCGGCGATTTTCCGGTGCGAGTCGGAAACAGTCAGATCAGGCACCGATGAAATCTCCGACAGTGACGCGCCCGCGGCTTTGGCGATCGCGCCCAGCTCCAGCAGAAAATCAGCGGGGCCTGCGGCGATGTTTTCCAGCGCCTCGAAATGCAGTGGCGCCCTGCTGCCATTCAGCAGGCTGATATCGGCGCCTTTCAAGGCCGCCTTGCGCAAACGCAGCGCCGCGATCGGCTGCTCCTTGCGGATATTGGAGCCGACCAGCAAGGCCGAGCCGACGTTCTCGAGAGCCGCGAAATCCATTCCCAGCCAGGGCATCACCGGCGCGGTCGCCTGATCGGTAAAATCAATCTGGCCCACGCGGTGATCAATGTTGTTGGAACCGAGAGCGCGAACGATTTTCTGAGCGAGGAACTGCTCCTCGATCGTGGCATACGGCGAAACCAGGGCTGCCAGCTCGCTGCCAGCCGCCGCGAGATCATCCGCCGCCTTGTTCAGCGCCGTCTCCCAGTCGGTTTCCTGCAGTTTGCCGTCGATCCGGATCATCGGTGTTTCAAGACGTTCGGGGCTGTTGAGTCCCTGATAGGCAAACCGGTCGCGGTCGGCCAGCCAGACTTCATTGACCGCCTCGTTTTCGCGCGGCACGACGCGGTTGACTTCGGTTTTGTCGAGGTGCACAAAAATATTGGCACCCACGCAATCGTGTGGTGAAACGGACGGATGCTGGGACAGCTCCCAGGCCCGCGCGGTAAACCGCGACGGTCTGGCCGTCAAGGCGCCGACCGGACAGATATCGATGACGTTACCCGATACTTCGGAGACCACGCTTTTTTCGATATAAGTGCCGATCCGGACATGTTCACCACGGCCGGTCGCGCCGAGTTCTCGCACACCGGCGATTTCCTCGCCGAAGCGCACACAGCGGGTACAGTGGATGCAGCGCGTCATCTCGGTAGCGATCAAGGGGCCGATATATTTATCCATCACCACCCGCTTGCCTTCGGTGTATTGCGAGGAACTCTCACCATAACCGAGCGCGACGTCCTGCAATTCACACTCACCGCCCTGATCACAGATCGGGCAATCCAGCGGGTGATTGATCATGAGGAATTCCATCGTGCCCTTCTGGGCATTTCTGGCCAGTCTGGATTTCGTATGCACGACCATGTCAGGCATAACCGGCGTGGCGCAGGCCGGCAAAGGTTTGGGCGCTTTTTCAACCTCTACCAGACACATTCTGCAGTTGGCCGCGACCGACAGTTTTTTGTGGTAACAAAAGCGCGGGATATC
>JAGRHW010000598.1 GCA_020444765.1 Gammaproteobacteria bacterium
TCGACCCGGCATAATCCGGAATTCACCATGCTGGAGTTTTATCAGGCCTACGCCGATTATCGTGACCTGATGGATCTGACCGAGGAGCTGATTCGCGGGCTGGCGCGTGATGTCGTCGGCTCGACCACGATCATGGGCGAAGACGGTGTTACCGAGTACGATTTTCTGCATCCGTTCAAGCGTATTGCGCTGGTTGATTCGATCACCGAATTCAATCCGCAGATTTCTCGGCAGAGTCTCGATTCGATGGAGGAGGCGACTAAACTCGCTGAATCGCTGGGTATCGAAGTCGGACCGACCTGGGGGCTTGGCCGCTTGCAAACGGAAATCTTCGAGGAAACCGTTGAGGAAAAACTCGTCAATCCGACGTTTATTACCGAGTATCCAACCGAAGTCTCGCCGCTGGCCCGGCGTAATGACAAAAATCCGCTGGTCACGGACCGCTTTGAATTTTTTATCGGCGGGCGGGAAATCGCCAACGGTTTTTCCGAGCTGAACGATGCCGAAGACCAGGCCGAGCGTTTCCGCCAGCAGGTCGAGGAAAAAGATGCTGGCGACCACGAAGCCATGCATTATGACGCCGATTATATCCGTGCTCTGGAATACGGACTGCCGCCGACCGCGGGTGAAGGCATCGGTATCGACCGGCTGGTAATGCTGCTCGCCGGCCTGCCGTCGATCCGTGACGTGGTGCTGTTTCCGCATATGCGGCCGGAGTAACGGGGTTGGTTTTTGGCCGGTGCGGTGATGCGGCCGGCTGATGGGGTGTTGTCTGGCTGGGTAGCTGGATCCCCGACAAAAGCGTTCGGGGATGACACGGTGTCAGAATTGTAGTAATGCGCCATCTCACGCAAGAAGGCCAGCAAACCATTTTCACTCGCTAGCAGCGAGCCTATCCAGGAATGTCATCCCCGAGTGCTTTTATCGGGGATCCAGCAACTGACTCAAACGATCAGATGCAGTACCAACTCACTACGAAACCGAAACAAGAAAACATCATATCCTGGCTACAACGAAAGCCGCTTGAAAACCCGCTCCGGAATCAGCCGAATCACCAGCATGATAAACCGCCAGAAAAAGGGCAGGTAAACCACGTCTTTCTTCCTTGCCACGGCCTTGACGATGCCTGTGGCGACAGTCTGCGGCTGCGCCCACAGCAGGCCTTTATCGAATTCAGCGGTCATGGCGGTGTCGACAAAACCGGGTCTGATATCCAGTACCTGCACGCCGTGGCCGTCAAGCCGGTTTCGCAGGCCGGACAGATAAGTCGAGACAGCCGCCTTGGCCGCGCCGTAGACATAATTTGAGCGGCGGCCACGGTCGCCGGCGACCGAAGTGACAACGGCGATGGTGCCGCTTTTTTGCGCTTCGAAAATTCCCGCTATCCGCGACAGAAACGAAATCGTGCTGCCGGCATTGGTCTGGAATTCCTGCCACAGGTATTGCGGATCTTCCTCGCAGCGTTGCTGGTCAGGCAGGGTGCCGTGGGCGACCAGCAGTAAATCGATGGTGTCTGAAAATGCTCGTGCCGCGTCGATGGCGCTTTCGTGTCGTTCCAGATCGTTTATATCCAGGCTGAAAAATTCCACCGCGGCGGCGCCGCGCACCAGCAGATCGTCGGCCACCATTTGCAGTTTCGCGGTATCGCGGGCGAGTAAAAACAAGTGGCAGTTTTGTTCCGCGTAGATGCGTGCGGTGTGTTGCGCGATGGTCGAGGTCGCGCCGAGAATCAGAATGTTTTTCATGCTTGCTCCGTCATGCGGCG
>JAGRHW010000599.1 GCA_020444765.1 Gammaproteobacteria bacterium
CCAGAAAATGGGTGCCGAACAGGTTTTCGATAAACGGCACGACCGTGTCGATATTGCTTGCCAGCGCGACCCCGCCGAGCAGACCGAGCACCGTGCCGAAAACCCCGATGATCGCCCCTTGCACCAGGAATATCCCCATGATACTGCCGGGCGAAGAACCCAGCGTGCGCAGGATCGCGATATCCGATTGCTTGTCCGTCACCACCATCACCAGCGTCGACACGATATTAAAAGCGGCGACCGCGACGATCAGCGTGAGGATCACGAACATCACGGTTTTTTCCGTGGCCACAGCCTGGAAAAAGTTCGCATGCTTGAGCGTCCAGTCGGTCACCCAGTAATCCTCGCCGACCTGTTCGGCCAGGTCCCTGGCCACCGCGCGGGCCGCGAACATATCCTCAAGCTTCAGACGAACGCCGGTATAGCCGCCATTGAGACGCAGCAGCACGGAGGCATCATCGGCCTGCATGACCGCCATGTTGCGGTCGTATTCATACATGCCGATCTCAAAAATACCTTTTACGGTAAAGCGCTTGAGCCGAGGCAGTATGCCTACCGGCGTCACTCCGGCCTCCGGCGAGATGACCGTTACCTTGTCGCCTACCTTGGCATTGAGAAACTTCGCCAGATCGCCGCCCAGCAGGATGCCGAACTCGCCGGGTTTGAGATCGGTGATCTGCCCGGCCAGCATCTTGTCGCCGACTTCCGAAACCTGCGGTTCGGTATCCGGCAACACGCCACGAATCAGCGCGCCGGTAACCCGGTCGGCGTTGACCAGCATGACCTGCCCTTCGACATAGGGGGCGGCGCCGATCACTTCCGGATGGGTGCGCGCTTTTTCGGCCAGCATTTGCCATTCCTGCATGGGCTGGTCGTAATAGGTGATCGTGGCGTGCGCGGCGGCGCCGAGTATGCGCTCGCGCAGTTCCTTCTCGAAACCGTTCATCACCGAGATGACGGTAATGAGCGCAGTCACGCCCAACGCGATTCCGAGCATGGAAATCAGCGATATAAAGGAAATGAAGTGGTTACGGCGTTTTGCGCGGGTATAGCGCAAGCCGACGAATAGCTCGTATGGCTGAAACATGGTGCGCGATTAGATCACAAAATCACGAAAAGTTCGCCTGTTTTTCCGTTTCGAAAAGATCGGCCCGTGCGCCAGGTCAAATGACCCGCTGTTTATTCCGGTCGCTCTGCCGATGACTTGGGGAGAGGCCGTTTTTTTTGTGCCTGTGAACAATTTCAGAAACACCTAACCGCAAATCCGCAGGTGACCCATGACAACGATTCGATGCAAGCAGACACTGAAAGCCCTGAGCGGCGGCGCCCTGTTACTCGGCTGCGGCCTGGTTTTCGCCGACACGCTGAACATGCCGACGCCCGAAACGGCGCAAAACGTTCCGCAGCGCGGCGTCTATATGGACGACGTGGTTGCGCAATTCGGCGAGCCGGTCGACAAAAAGCCGGTGGTCGGCGAACCGCCCATCTCGCGCTGGGTTTATGAAAACTTCCGCGTCTATTTTGAAAACGACCAGGTCATCCATTCCGTCAGCCGCTGAAAACCGGCGGCCACAACCCCGTGCGGTCCGGTCGGGAACGCACGGGAATTTCACGCCCTCACCGTCCGCCGGTAATATAAGCCGTTTTAATTAAGTCTTTTCTTATAAGCTTGCAAAAGGTGTTTTTCTTTTCGGAAAAATCGGTTTTTCCTTGACTTTGGCCGGCTCTCGATCGAATTTCAGCCAAAATATCCCGCGCTTTTC
>JAGRHW010000059.1 GCA_020444765.1 Gammaproteobacteria bacterium
GGAATGACGGGGTGGAGTCGCACATTCCATCAACCACTTCGTCATCCCCGAATGTTTTAGTCGGGGATCCAGTGCCGCCACCGGCCAATCCACAACTGAATTCCCACGCAGGAGGAAGTGACCGGTTTCTCATCTGAATAGTACCGCCAGCCAGGTTAAAGGTGGAAAACGCCATCTCTTTCCGGCTGATAAACAATCTCCTTTATCTGCACGTTCAGGGTTCCACCACCTGGTTTTGGCCACTCGATTCTATCTCCCTGAGACAAGCCAAGCAAGGCACTTCCGACCGGTGCCAGAATTGAAATTTTCGTTCCGCTGGCATCGGCGTCTTTTGGATAAACCAGAGTCAGTTCAAATTCACGTGCGGATGACTCGACAGAAAATTTGACCGTCGAATTCATCGTCACCACGGTCGGGGGCACGTCTTCCGGTTGCACGACATTCGCCCGGTCAAGCTCGAACTCGAGTTCCTCTTTGCCCGCAAAGCCGTTCTCGGGCTGGGACTCGATCAAGTGATAGAGCCTGTCCGCGTCCAATGAGGAAATCACGATTTCCGGTCTTGTATTCATAATGCTTCTCGATATAACGGTTAGAGTAGATAAAGGAGCCGCCTTGCGATCAGGCTTCCAGTGTGTTTATTGTCTGCTTTTTTTCGGTTTTCTTGTTCTCAAGGCGGCTTCGTAAGCACGACTCGCCCATTCCTTTGCCGCATCGGGCTCATCAAAGATGATCTCCGGCGCGGTGTAGTAAGAGGTTTCCACCATCTTGCCTTTTTTCTCGAACTCAAACGGCTGCAAATCCAGCCCGGTAAATGACGCCAGCGACTGCTTATCGGTTTTCAGGTAAAGAACGTCACCGCTGACCAGCGCGAACATGAGTCCGTCATGATACAAACCATAGCCGCCGAACATACGCCTCGCTTCAATCGCGCCGAAGGCCGCGAACACATCCTTGAGATTTTCAACAAACTCGTTTGCCGTTTTCATCCGTCCAGCGCCCGCTCGCTTTTAAACCGTGAGCATAAGCCATTCATCGTTATAATTGAAACTGTATGGAAACCAGCGGATGCCGAGGGCGGGACATTCGGCCGGCGCCGCATGCATTGAAAACCCGCAAGAGCTTAAAATAGCGTCTATTGTCTTTTCTGCAAGGGCTGATTCGCCGACGGTTTGCGCCGTGGTTTCTTTTTGCCGCCGCTCCTGGATACAGCCAGATTCATCAGGCGGCGGAACTTCGGACATTCCATATGACTGGGCGCGGAGCAGGCCGCCGCGTGCCGCAGACCATCGCGCATGGCGCTGAGTTTGCGGACGGTGCGGTCCAGCTCGTCGGCTTTTTCCAGCAACAGTCGCCGGTCGATCTGCGGGTTTCCGTCGGGCGCAAACATGCGGGCGATTTCGTCCAGCGACAAACCGGCCGAACGGCCAAGCGCAATCAGTGCCAACTGATCCAGCACGGCGGGTGCGAACACCCGGCGCAGGCCGTGTCGGCCGATAGAGCGGATCAGACCTTTCTCTTCGTAATAACGCAGCGTTGAAGCGGGCACGCCCGAATGTTTTGCCACTTCGGAAATATCCATTCGGTTCTTGACCTCAAGTTGACTTGAAGTCGTATGCTAGCAGTAATCCGACTGAAAAAGGTTACCGCTTATGCAAACCATGCTTGATTATCCAGGCTTTATACTCCTGACCGGGCTTGGCGCGACCGTGATCATGGATCTCTGGGGACTTGCGCGCAAACCGCTGCTCGGCGTCGCGCCGCCGGACTATGCGCTGGTCGGCCGCTGGCTGGCCTTTATGCCGCGCGGTCGATTCCGCCACGAATCCATCAAGGCGTCGCCGCCGGTGCGCGCGGAAGGCTTTATCGGATGGCTTGCGCATTATCTGATCGGTATCACGTTCGCCGGCGTCCTCGTGGCTTTTTGGGGGAGTGGCTGGACGCAACAACCGACACTTGCGCCGGCGCTGATGGTTGGCGTCGGCACCCTGGCCGCGCCTTTTCTGTTAATGCAACCCGGTATGGGCGCCGGTATTGCTTCGACGCGCACGCCGCGGCCGAATGCCGCCCGGCTGCAAAGCCTGATCACCCATCTTGTTTTCGGGTTTGGACTTTACCTGGCTGGCTGGATCGCACACTGGCTGTGTCTACACTAAACCTCCCCTGACTTATTTCACCACAAACACAGGACAGCAAAATGCGTATACCCGCCCGCTATGCACCGCTTTTATTCAGCGCCATCTTGTCGGCCATTATGGTTTGTATCGTTTCCGCCTTTGTGCTGCTGATCTCGCAGGGGATCCAGCCGGGGTTTTTCGGCCAGTGGGTCAAAAGCTGTTTGACGACCTGGCCGGTAGCGTTTCCCACCGTTGCCATCGTGGCGCCATTGGTACGCAGGATTGTCGGAAGTATCACCGTTCAGGACAGTCGCTAACCGGGTACGACCGGCAACGCCGTACAAAGTGCATTACGGTTTTCGACAATGCCGTGATACGCGTCAGCCGCTGTAACAAAACAGTAACAAAAGCGACGGATAATCGGCGGCGCTGCAGGGCGGTATTTGCCCGCTAGGGAGCAGTTTGTCCAACGCTGGCAGCATCATGACTCGGCCGCTTGTCTTGCCGACCGGCTTCTCCGGCATTGTGTCCGCTTTATCTCCGTTTACATCAGTATCTGCGGAGGCGTTTGACCGAGGCCCGCCTGTACGTCGTATCCATGCTGCTATCAATACAAAACGGCAATGGTATTGCGATGCAACAGTGTGAAGAATAGCGGTATAACCTTTCGGAATTCTGATTACCATGCTTGTATTTAAAATGCGATGCCTTGTTGTATTTCTGTTTGTTGTCAGTTGTATTTTTCCGACGCTGGCGGCCGCTTTTGACTTTGCCGATGTCGAGGCCAAGGCAAAAGCCCTGGCTGAAGAAGACTATACGCCGCCGCAAGCAGTACCCGAATTTCTGCGCAAATTGAGCTACGACGAATTCCGCAGCATACGTTTTAATACGGAAGAAAGCCTGTGGCGTGATGCCGGTTCCAACTTCCAGGTCATGTTGATGGCGCCGGGGCTTTTTTTCAAACACGCGGTCAACATCAATGTGATCGACGCCGAAGGCGTGCATGATCTGGCCTTCAACAAGAATTTTTTCACCACCGATAATGAAAATCTGCGCAAGCGTCTGCCGGCGGATCTGGGCTATGCCGGTTTCAAGCTGACGTTTCCAATCAATAATAAAAGCGTGCAGGATCAGTTTCTGGTCTTCGCCGGCGCCAGTTATTTTCGCGGTGTCGGCAAGGGCGATCGCTTTGGTATTTCCGCGCGTGGCGCAGCGCTGGATACCGGCCTGATGTCGGGCGAGGAGTTCTCGGATTTTGTCGAGTTCTGGCTGGAGCGGCCGTCGAAGAACAGTGAGCAGATGAAAATCTTTGCCCTGCTAGACAGCCCGCGCGTTGCCGGTGCCTATGAATTTGTGGTTAACCCTGGTGACAGCACGCGGCTTGACGTGCGCGCCACGCTGTATACCCGCGATAAGGTCGAGCTGTTGGGGCTGGCGCCGCTGACCAGCATGTATTTTTATGGTGAAAATACCGCGCGCCCGGCGGGTAACTGGCGCCCCGAGGTGCACGATTCGGACGGCCTGCTGGTGCATAACGGCACCGGCGAGTGGTTGTGGAGTCCGCTGAATAATCCCAAATCCCTGCATATCCAGTCGTTTTATGTCGAAAACGCCCGGGGCTTTGGTCTGGTGCAGCGTGACCGTTCGTTTTCCAGTTACGAAGATACCGAAGCCTTTTACGAGCTGCGCCCCTCGGCCTGGGTAACACCGAAAGGCGACTGGGGCGAAGGCCGCATCGTGCTGGTTGAAATTCCCACGTCAGATGAAACCAATGACAATATCGTCGCCTTCTGGTCGCCGCGCGAAGCGGTCGAGGGCGGCGAAACGCTGAGCCTTGCCTATTCGCTGGGCTTTGGTGCTGACCCGGTGGCCGAACAGGATGTAGGTAAGGCGATCAACACCTTCCTCGGGCGCGGCGATATTATGGGCGGTGGTGATGAGGCCGGCGCCTACCGCGTCGTGGTCGATTTTGCCGGCGGTGCGCTCGAAGGCCTGGGCAACAATTCACCCGTGGCGGTCGATGCCAGTGCCCAGCAGGGCGGTGAGGTGCTGGAAGAATACGTCACTTACGTGGAGTCGGCGGGCCGCTGGCGTTTGTCTTTGCTGGCCAAACCGGCCGACGGCAAGCCGCTGGCCCTGCGCGCGACCTTGCGCCTGGATGGCGAGCCGTTGACCGAAACCTGGACTTACACACTGCTTGGCAACAATAACATCAGGCCGGCGCAATGAAAGCCGTCGGCGAGCCGGGCATCCGCCTGCTCAATCGGGCGTATCGTTATCTGCAATTGAACGACGTACCGGAAACCGAGGCTTTCAAGCTGGTGGAAAACCTTGCCGGCCAGCTCGCCGAACGGGTGGCCGGGGGCAAACTTGATCAGGCCACGCTGGATGCGCTCTGGCAATCCGTGCTGGTACTTTCTCAAACGCAGGGCAGGGCGCCCGGTCCGCAAGTCAGGCCCCGCTCGCTGCACGGCTTGCCGGTCATGCGCGGCAGTATCGGTTACGCGGAGTTATAAGTGTGACAAGCTCCTCGGCAGAAATACAGGCCGGCCCCCCATTTTCCCACCCCTGGCGTAAACACGCGGTGTTACGCCGCAGCCTGGTTTTCCTGCTGGTCCTGGGGCAGACACTGGCCGCCGGCTATGTCCTGCTGGCGGTGTTGCCGTATCACGGCAGTACCTGGCTGGAAAAGTCCATCGTGCTGGTCGCGGCTGTATTGTTTGTGTGGATTTCGGCCGGCTTCTGGATGGCGATGACGGGTTTTCTGGTACGCCGTCTGGGTGGCGACCGCTGGAACCCGAGTATCCGTTTTGCCGCGCAACTGGCCGATGACAGCGTGCCACTGGCACCAACGGCCATCACCTTCCCGGTTTATCATGAAGACGTGCAACGCACGCTGGCCGGCTTGCGCGCAACCTGGCTGGATCTTGCGCGTACCGGCAAGCAGGCGCATTTTACCTTTTTCGTGCTGTCCGACAGCCGTGATCCGGATATCTGGCTGCAGGAGCGCGAGGCCTGCCGCCAGTTGCGTGAAGAACTCGGTGAGGGCTTCAAGCTGTATTATCGCCGGCGAATCGTCAACCTGAACCGCAAGACCGGTAACATCGCGGATTTCCTGCGTCGCTGGGGCAGACACTTTGACTATACCCTGGTGATGGACGCCGATAGCGTCATGAGCGGCGAGGCGCTGGTGCGAATGGTGCGTATAATGCAGCTCGAACCCCGGATCGGGATTCTGCAAAGCGCGCCGGCGCTGATCAATGCCGTGTCCGGTTATGCGCGTATCCAGCAGTTTGGCAACCGTTTGTACGGTGCGCTGTTTACCGAAGGCCTGGCGGCTTTGCAGATGGGTGAGGCGGTGTACTGGGGGCACAATGCCATCATTCGTACCGGGCCCTTTATGCAATATTGCGGTCTGCCGCACCTGCCTGGCTTTGGTTTTATCAAGGGCTCGATTCTCAGCCACGATTTTGTCGAGGCGCACTGCATGTGGCGGGCCGGTTATGAAGTCTGGCTGGACCCGCGCATCGAAGGCAGTTATGAAGAATCGCCGCCAACTCTGGATGATGAACTCGAGCGCGATCGCCGCTGGGCGCAGGGCAATTTGCAACACCTGTACTTTCTGTTCGGCAGACGCAGCTCGCTGGCGCATCGCACGGCGTTTGCCAACGGCATCATGGCCTATTGCGCCTCGGCCCTGTGGTTTATCTACCTGGTATTGATCACGGTGGAGCTCGCGCGTTTTGTGCTCTACCCCATCGAGTATTTCCCCGACCCTTACAGCCTGTTCCCGGTCTGGCCGCAGTGGGATCCGACCTGGGCCGTCACGCTGGCGCTGAGCACCCTCTTTTTACTCTTCGCGCCCAAACTGCTGGCGATGCTGGAAGTGATTTTCAGCCGCAGACAACGGCGCGCCTACGGCGGCATCGTGGCGCTGGTTTCCGGTGTGGTGCTGGAAATGCTCGTCTCTGTTCTGCTGGCGCCGATCCGCATGCTGGCGCACACGCGCTATGTCATCGTTACTTTGTTGAACCTCAAAGTGCGCTGGGCCGGACAAAACCGGACCCGCGAAATCGGCTGGCGCGATGCGCTGGTCAACCACTTGCCGGGCAGTCTGCTGGCTGCTGCCTGGGCCGGTTTTGCCTACTGGCTGCAGCCGATGTTTTTCTACTGGTCGCTGCCGATTGCCGTGCCCCTGTTGCTGGCCGCGCCTGTGTCCGTGTGGCTGAGCAGCTTTAAAACGGGCCGCGATATGCGCGAGCGGGAGATTCTGCTCACGCCGGAAGAAGTTCAGCCGCCGCCGGTTAAAATCGATTTGCGCAATGCGCCCGCGCTGGTGGCGGAAAGCGCCCTCAGCCCGTTCGAGCGCGCAGTCGTGCATCCACGCCTGAATGGCTTTCATGTCGCGCAGGCCTATCAACGCGCCGACAGCGCCGGGCGCGAGGAAAAACGTCGCGCCTTGACGCGCCGCTGCCTGCGCCACGGCGCCCAGGCGCTCGATGCCAAAGAGCGCGCCTGGATCGCCGACGACGGCAAGGCGCTCGGCCTCTTGCACCGCGAAGTCTGGTCGGCCGATGAAGACAGTGCCTGGGGGCGCTGCGTGGACCAGCTTTGTCGGGAGTATCGGCATTCAGGACAGACAGGAAAAGGCTGAGGTCAAGTTGTCGGCGTGCTGCCGCTGTCCGGGTGCTGCAGACTGTGGTCGGTCGGTTGCGGTGTTACCGTCATGACTTTTACGCCTTTCGGTGTTTTGAAGCGATGCCAGATGTTTTGCGGCACGACGATGAATTCTCCCGCCTGTAAAAGATGATCGACTTCACCGTCTTCTCCAAGTAGTACAAGCGTGGTTTCACCGTCCAGTACGTAAACGATTTCGTCACCCTGTGAATGACGTTCCCACTCGCTGTTGCCGGCATAGTGGCCAATAAAAACAGCACCATCGCGATAGGGCGCCAACTGCGCAAAGGCGTCTTGCAGGTCTTCGTCTGTTGATTCCGGGGTGCGGTTGCCAGCGAATGTGAGCTTTGCAAATTCCCTGGAAAAAGAAATGACTGTCGATTTGGACATAAAATGCTCTCCCGTGTGCCAGGTACTTTCGCACGACACAAGCCGTGTCATCAAGCATTCGCCACGGAGCGCCGGAACAAGGCGGTGGCGGCAAGAAAGAACACCGCGCCGATCAGCAACAGCATCAGAAACTGCGGCCAGACGGTTTCGACGCCGGCGCCGCGGTAGAGAATGGCCTGGGCGAGGCTGACGAAGTGGGTGTTGGGCGTGGCGAGCATGAGGTTTTGCACGAGGTCCGGCATGCTTTCGCGCGGGGTGACGCCGCCGGAGAGCATGTTCAGCGGCAGGATCGTCAGGATAAACAGCAGCCCGAGTTGCGGCATCGAGCGGGCGATGGTGCCGAGGAAAATCCCCAGCGAGGTGGTGGCGAACAGGTTCAGCGCCGCGCCGAGAATAAACAGCGCCGGCGAGCCGTGGATCGGCACGCCGAGCACGCTTTTGACCACGATCAGCAGCGACAAGGTCACCGCCAGCAGAATCACCGCCCCATTCGCCAGCACCTTGGAGGCGACGATTTCCAGCGGCGTCAGCGGCATCACCAGCAGGTGTTCCAGCGTGCCGTGTTCGCGTTCGCGCACCACCGCCGCGCCGGCCAGAATCACCGACAGCATGGTGACATTGCTGATGATTTCCATGATGCTGCCGAACCAGGTGCTGGTCAGGCTGGGATTGAATTTATAACGCGGAATCAATTGAATCGGCAGCGCCGAATCGCTCTGCTGGCCGCTGACGAACTGCGTCAGTTCGCCGCTGATAATATTCTGGATATAACTGTCGCCGAGAAACGCCTGGGTCATACGTGTGGCGTCGATATTGATCTGCAGGGTCGGCTGTTTGCCGGCCAGCACGTCGCGCTCGAAACCGGCCGGAATCATCAGCACAAACGTGTAACGACCGGCATCGAGGGCGGGGTCCACCTCGTCAAAGGTGATGCTTTCCGGCGCTTTGAAATTGGGCGGGTAAAAGGCATCGCGGATCTGTTTCGACAGCGGTGAATGGTCTTCATCGACAATGGCGATGGGCGCATTGTGCAATTCCTGCGACGTTGCGGTGGCGGCGACGTAAATGCCGCCACTGAAGGCCCAGATGATAAACACCAGCAGCACCTTGTCGTTCCACAGGCTGCGCAGTTCCTTGACGAACAACTGCGCGATCCGCGCCGCGGCGGAGTGTCTCATGCTCATCGTCCCTGCCTTTTCAATAACAACACGCTGAGCACCGTCAACACCGGCGGGAAGATCAGCAGATAGCCGAATTCCGCGCTCAGCTCGGCAAACCCGAGGCCCTTGGTGAACACGCCGCGCACCACGGTAATGAAATAACTCGCCGGCCAGTTTTCACCGATCACGCGGCCACTGGTTTCCAGCGAACTGACCGGGTCGGTCAGGCCGGAAAAGCTGATGGTCGCGATCATGGTGACGATGCCGGTGCCGGCCAGCGCGGCAATCTGCGTGCGGGTAAAGGCCGACATCAACAGACCGATGCCGGTCGAGGCGGCGATAAACAGCAGCGTCGCCAGACCCAGCGCCAGCACGTCGCCTTTCAGCGGCACGCGGAAAATAAACAGCGCGGCCAGCATCAGAATAAAAAAGCTGACCATGCTGACGCCGATATACGGCAGTTGCTTGCCCAGCAGAAATTCCAGCCGGTTGGCCGGGCTGACATACAGATTGACGATGGAACCGAGTTCCTTTTCACGCACCACCGACAGCGCCGCGAGGATCGCCGGAATAAACATCAGCAGCAAGGGAATCACCGACGGCACCATGGCGTAAATGCTCTTGAAATCCTGGTTATAGCGGTAGCGCGATTCCAGATTGGCAGGCAACAGAGCCGGCACCTCGCCGAGTTCGCGCTGTGCCAGCTGGGTCAGGTAATCCAGATGCATGCCCTGCACATAGCCACCGACGGTTTCCGCGCGGAACGGCATGGCGCCATCGATCCACACCGCGACTTCCGGCGTGCGGCCGCGTTTCAGATCGACCGCGAAACCCTGGGGAATTTCTATGGCCAGGCTCAGCTCGCCGCTGCGCATGCGCCGGTCGAGTTCGGCACTGTCCTGCAAGGGCGGCTGTTCGACAAAATAGCGCGAGCCCGAGAGGTTTTGAATATAGTCGCGGCTCAGCGGCGTCTGGTCGCGATCCAGCACTGCGAACGTCAGGTCCTCGACATCCATGGAAATGCCGTATCCCAGCACCAGCATCAACAACGCCGAGCCGAGCAGGGCGAAGGTCAGGCGCACCGGGTCGCGCAGAATTTCCAGCGATTCGCGCTGGCTGTAGCCGAGCAGACGGCGCAGGCTGAAGTGGCGGTGATGTTCGATTTTCGCCGGTGCGACCTGCAGATCGCCGTTGTCGGCTTCGGCGTCGTCGCTGCTTTGTTCGTCCTGCAAATAGGCGATAAAAGCGGCTTCCAGGGTCTCGCTGTTGCGTGACTGGCGAATGCGATCCGGTGTGTCAGTGACCAGCACACGACCGGCGTGCATCAGCGAAATGCGGTCACAGCGTTCGGCCTCGTTCATAAAATGCGTGGAAATAAAAATCGTCACGCCCTGTTCGCGCGACAGCTCGATCAGCAGCGCCCAGAAGCCATCGCGCGCGATGGGGTCTACGCCCGACGTGGGTTCGTCGAGAATCAACAGGTCCGGTTCGTGAATCACCGCCACCGCGAGCGACAGCCGCTGGCGGATACCGAGCGGCAACGCGCCGGCGGCATCGCCCTCGTAGCGCTGCAGATCGAAGCGCTCCAGCAAGGTGGCGATGCGCTCGCGGCTGCGTTGCGGTTCGAGATTGAACAGCCGAGCGTGCAGTTGCAGGTTTTGCAGTACGGTCAGTTCTTCGTACAGCGAAAACGACTGCGACATATAGCCGACGCGATGGCGGACCGCCATGGACTTTGCATCCACCGGACTGCCGAACAGCCGCGCCTCGCCGGCGCTGGCCGGCAGCAGGCCGGTGAGCATTTTCATGGTGGTGGTCTTGCCGCAGCCGTTGGAGCCGAGAAAACCGAAAATCTCGCCCCGGCGGATTTGCAGCTCGACCTGATCGACGGCGGTAAAGTCGCCGAATTTTTTCGTCAGCCCGCTGGCGGCGATGGCCACTTCGTCGGCGCTGTCGGTCAGCGGCGGAATGGTGATGGCGTGGTGTTTGCGCCGCAGTGTTTCCGGCAGCAGGGCGATAAAGGCCTGCTCCAGCGTGTCGCTGCCGGTGGCCTGCTTCAGTTCGGCGGCGCTGCCGGTGTCGAGAATTTTGCCGGCGTTCATCGGAATCAGCCAGTCGAAATCCTCGGCCTCGTCCATGTAGGCGGTGGCGATCAGAACGCTCATGCCGGGGCGTCGTGCGCGGATGCGCGAGACCAGTTCCCAGAACTGCCGCCGCGACAGCGGATCGACGCCGGTGGTGGGTTCGTCGAGGATCAATAAATCCGGGTCGTGAATTAGTGCGCAGCACAGGCCGAGCTTCTGCTTCATGCCGCCCGACAGTTTGCCGGCGGGCCGGTTGCGAAACGGCGCCAGTCCGGTGGCCTGCATCAGTTCGTCGATCTGCCGTCGCCGTTGTTGCGGTTCGATGCCGAACAGGCGGCCGAAAAAGTCGATGTTTTCAAACACCGACAGCGTGGCGTAGAGATTTTTGCCGAGGCCCTGCGGCATAAAGGCGATGCGCGGCGACAGGCGGTTGCGGTAATGCACGTTGGCGATGTCGCCGCCGAACACCTCGATCTGCCCGCGCTGGATTTTCCGCGCGCCGGCGATCAGGCCGAGCAGGGTCGATTTACCCACGCCGTCCGGGCCGATCAGGCCGATCATTTTGCCTGTCGGAATGGTCAGCTCGATGTCGTCCAGCGCGCACGTGTCGCCGTAATCGTGACTCAGCGCGCGGACGATGACCGCGGCGTCGGGCGCGTTCATTCAGGCAGCTTGATGTGTAAGGAGGCCGGCCAGTCCTGCGCCGGATCGAGCCGGACATAGGCGTCGCCCGGCACGCCGGTTTTCACCACGTCGATATGCGCCTTGAGCAGTGCCGGGTCGATGCGGACCTTGACGCGGAACATCAGTTTTTCGCGCTCGCTGCGGGTTTCCACCGCCTTGGGCGTGAACTGCGTGCGCGGCGCGACGAACGACACCGTGGCGGGAATTACGTACTGCGGCGCGGCGTCGAGAATAATCCGTGCCTCGGCGCCGATGGCAACCTTACCGGCCTGCGCGGTCGGCAGAAAAATCGTCATATAGACATCGGTCAGATCCAGCAGCGACATCACCTTGCCGCCCGCACCGAGCACTTCGCCGGGCTGCGCCAGCCGGTACAGCACGCGGCCACCGACCGGCGCTTTCAAATGCAATTCCGCCAGCTCGGTGCGCAGGCGTTCCAGCGCGGCCTCGGCGGCGGTAATGCCGGACGCGGCCTGCGTCACCTGAATCCGTGCCGCCTTGATGGCCGCGCGCGCGGTCTGATACTGGGTGTTGGCCTGATCGAGTTTTTCCTCGGACACATGGCCCGAGCGCGATAACTGTTGCGTGCGCTCACGTTCCTTCTGCGCATAGTTCAATTCGCTCTCGCGCACCTCGACCATCGCCTGCGCGTATTCGCGGTTTTCCTGCGCCTCGACCAGCCCCGCTTCGGCCTCGCGGATCTGCGCCTCCAGCGCTCGCGCATCCATCTGCGCCAGCAACTGACCCTGATTGACCATCTCGCCTTCCTCGGCCAGCACCTGATCGAGTCGGCCGGCATACTTGGTGGCGATGTCGTATTCGGTCGCCTCGATGCGGCCATTGCCGGACACGATATGCTCAGGCAATCCGTTCTGATGGTTCTGCTGATAAAAATACCAGGCTGCCGCCCCAGCGACCGCCAGCGCGATCAGCAACAGGGTTTTGGCAACGGATTTTGCGAGACTCATGTGGGTTCTCCAGTCTTTTTATTGGGTACGGGTTTCAGGTTTTAAACAGCGGGTCCGGAGACAGGTCGATGGGGGATCAACGTCTTTTCTATACCGCTTTGGCGGATAAACAGTGATGTAACAGCTTCAATCACCGGGTGACAGGCGAGCTTGGCCTTGAGTCTGATTTATCTGACCGATAATTTAACATTTATGCCGGCGTTTGATGATTGCACTTTATTAAAGGCGTTTATGAATGTCCTTAATAGTGTCACATGGGGACGAGCTGGCTCAGGGGCAGCGCAGAAGGTAAAGCGATTTCAGACAGGCTTTCAGCCAGATCTCCTTTACAAACAGCCCCAGTATAATCAATTTCATCAAGCCGCTGACGCCACCGATCAACACAAGCGGCCAGCCGTCGACCAACCCCAGAACCAGGCCAAACAGAACGTTGGAAACGTCTTTTGCGAAAAAGATCAGGGTCATGGCGAATGACAACGCCCCGGTAGTCCTGCTTTTAACGATCTTGATGATTTGCGATACACCACCCTGCAACATGACGAGTGACGAGACGACGACCAGGATCGTCGAGGCGGGTCTGATAAAAGCCATGACGTCTTCACGAAGGACAAGCAGTACCACGGAAAGAACCATGGCTGCAGTACTGATTAAAAACGGCGCTTTATCCGACAGTGCGGTTCTGTCTCGGTAGATTTCATACAAAACCGTGAGCGTCATCAGCGAGGCGGCGAGTCGCGTAAAGAAGACAAACGGTTCGATCGGGTCCAGCATCATGGCGTAGATAAAAAACGAATAGAACGCCACAAAACTGCTCGTAAAACCATTGGCGGAAAGTGATTGGGT
>JAGRHW010000005.1 GCA_020444765.1 Gammaproteobacteria bacterium
TCTTTAGCCCGGTAACGACCAAAGCCCGTGTACGCAAAAAATCCTGAATCGCAGAAAACCAGGCCTGTTCAACCCGACAAGCCCAAACAAACACGCTCGCAATCCGATAGCTGGAAAATCTACGGCGGCGGTTTACTACTGGCCGCGCTGGCATTTTTCATTACCTTTCAGTTTGTCGAGCCGGCGCCGCCGAAAACCCTGACCATCGCGACCGGCAATACCGACGGCGCCTATCACCACTATGCACTGGCATTTCGCGAGGAGTTCGCCCGTTACGGTATTGACCTGGACATCCGCACCAGCGCCGGTTCGCTGGAAAACCTGCAACTGCTGAGCGATCCCGAGGCAAACGTACAGATTGCCTTCGTCCAGAGCGGTCTGCCGAAACCCGCCGCCAGCGAGGATTTACTCGGCCTCGGCAGCGTCTACCTCGAACCGGTCTGGCTGTTCAGCCGGGTGCCTGTCCCTTCCGGCAAACTGAAAGATCTGGCCGGACGACGGCTGGCGATCGGCGAAGCCGGTAGCGGCACGCGGGAGATCGCCTTGCAGATTTTGCAGGACAACCAGTTGACCGACAGCATCGAGCAATTACCGCTTGGCGGCCAGCAAGCCATCCAGGCGCTGTCGACCGGGCAGATAGACGCCCTGCTCACGGTTGCGTCGGAAAAATCCGCTGTCGTGCAAAACCTGATGAACAGGCCCGACATCTCGCTGGTATCCTGGAGCCGCGCCGAGGCGTACGCGCAACGCTACCCGTTTCTCAGCCGCGTGAACCTGCCGGAGGGTTCGCTGGATCTGGCGCGAAATATTCCCGATCGCAACTATCAACTCGTGGCACCCGCAGCAACACTGGTGGCACGCGACGATTTACACCCGGCCCTGAGTGACCTGACCATGCAGATCGCTGCGAAGATTTTTTCCGAACGCAGTCTGTTTTCTCAGGAAGGACAGTTTCCGTCGGTGGAGTTTCTCGATTATCCGCTCAGCCCGGAGGCGGCCCGCTTTTATAAATCGGGTCCGCCGTTTTTGCAGCGCTATCTGCCGTTCTGGGCCGCGACGCTGGTCGATCGCCTGAAAGTACTCTTATTGCCGTTAATCGCCTTGATGCTGCCGCTGTCGAAAATTCTTCCGCCCACCTATCGCTGGACCGTGCGGAAAAAGATTTTTCAGTGGTACGATGAGCTGCAACTGGTTGACCAGAGCGCGACGGAAATCCCCAGCGAGGAAAATCTCGAACTGTGTCTGGCCAACCTCGATAAAATCGAAAAAGAAGTCAAGGCTGTCGAAGTGCCGCTCGGTTACGCGCATGAACTGTATGTCCTGCGCCAACATATCGATTTGCTGGCCCGACAGATATCCGTGCGCGAACAGATTCTGGAGAAACAGCGACTGGCGCAGACATGAACGAAAAAAAATCCATTTTATTCGTCACGGATTACGGCATCTATCCGGAGCTGACCAAGGCGCTCGCCAACAGCGGCGCGGCTCTCGCTACCGAGCATCTGATGCGCAAGGCCATCAAGCGCGTTAAAAACGACCCACCCGATTTGCTGATCGTGGAGTTTTTTCACGAACCGCAATTTCGCGACCGCGTCAGCAATCTCGAATCCATTCTTGCGCAACTGGAACGCAATCAGAAAAAATCCCGTGTCCTCGTCCTGTTCTATCCGGAACACAAAGACTGGCTGCCGCAACTGCGCAAGGTTTTTTCAATCGACACCTGCCTGCCGAACGACAGCGAACTGCCCGTTATCCTTGAAGCAGTCGACAGTTTGCTGAAAAACCACTAGCTCAGGCACAGAGCTCCTCGCCTTTAAATGCAACACGACATTTACGTTAAGTGTTTATTTTTCTACTAAACTTTACGGAGCAGGAACACGGATCCATCCATCTGATTTTTTACGTGAAGAATACGCAAGCTTGCCCGGGCTTTATTGCTAACTAAAGATTTATCACCTAGATTCGTCGGTTAGCCGGAACCTGCCTTGCTGAGCAGCTTTCCGTCGCTTTCGGCAGCTTCGCGGGCGTGACAGCGACTTTGCCAAACTTTTTGAGAGGAAATTTTCCAACATGAGTACCAAAATACAGCCAATTTTTTTGCGCAACAAGACGGCTTTTGCCGTTGGCTTTGCTCTCTGCACCTTCACGGGAGCCACTCTGGCGCAATACACTCCGCGCCCGGTCACCGGTGGTGTGGCCGATACCGCTACCACGGATGGCCAAAACCCTGTCACCATCGACGTTCTGGCAAATGACGGCAATGTCGACGCAAACAGCCTCGTTATAGGTACACAACCGACTCAGGGCACTGTCGCCATTCAGAACGGCGCCATCGTCTATACACCCAACGCTGATTACAGCGGTACCGACACCTTCACCTATCAGGTGATGGAAAAGGAATGGCGGAAGGACGCAAACGGAGAGTTCGTCGTTGAGCAATACCCGGCACTGACCGGCATAGACTCGACTGCGCCGATTGCCACCAGCTACACGGCCGGCACAGCAGAAATTCCCATCATTGATGGCGACGCGCCGGGCCAGGGTGCCTGGAACACGGCTCCGGTAACCGGTACCGATCTGACCGGCAACGGCAACCCGGACCCCGGCGTTATCGGCAAATCCTATCAGCCGAGTTCAACGACCTCTCCGATTGAAGGCTGTTACGCGGACGACGCAAGCGCAACTCCGCTTACCCTGACACTGGTCTGGAACGCGGAACGCTCCACGGCTGAAGGGATCGGCGGCAACCAGTTCACGATAACCAGTGATGCCGCGCCCTCTCCGGCCGCCGATGGCGGCGGTGTGGTGTTACAGGTTCACTCCACGGCAGCAGATGTCACCAAAGACGGTAGCAGCTATACCAATGCGACCGCCAAGCTGATCGACCCCTGGGCCTTCGAAGCCACCGCTATCTGGGCCAATCTCAGCGCCGCGGAATTCGAAACCCTGCCGGTAACGATTCTGGCCAGTCTGTACAACGGCAAAATGTGGATGAATAACAGCGTCACATTCAATGCCAGCGTCGACTATTCGCAGTGCTCCGAGCCAAAGCTTAAAACCGGCAGCGTAACCATCACTGAAGGCGATAGCGGCAATAACGGTGGCGGTAGTTCCAGCGGTGGCGGTGGCGGCGGTGGTGCTATCGGCTGGCTGGCAGCACTGATGCTCTCGGCATTCGGCCTCAGCAGGGTTCGTCGCCGTCAAAAACTCTGACATTTTTTCAGAGAACGGCTAAGGTAAGCGATGAAACACGCCGATAAAAGGTGTGTTTCATCGAAGGAAACAAATCCTCCTGGCGGTCACTACCGCCAGCAAGCAACATCAAAATCCTTCCCTGAACACTGATACACGCGCTTGCAATCAAACTATAATCAACAAGTGACGGATACCGGTCTCGCAAGACGCATTGTTTGGCAACCTGATTAGACAGTATGGATATAGACTCCATTGTGATCGGCGCAGGCGTTGTCGGTCTGGCCATCGCCAGAACACTCGCCAGCAGCGGCCGTGAAGTAATCGTTCTGGAACGGCATAAACATATCGGCCAGGAAACCAGCTCGCGTAACAGCGAAGTCATTCACGCCGGCATTTATTACCCGAAGGACAGCCTGAAAGCGAAACTCTGCGTTCGCGGCAAACAGTTACTCTACGATTTTTGCGAATCGCACCATGTCGAACACCGGCGGCTCGGCAAACTGATCGTTGCGACCGATGACGAACAGGCCGGGAACCTGGAAAAAATTTTTCAAAAGGCGCTGGCCAACGGCGTCGATGATGTGCGTTATCTCGACCGGCAGACATTGCTGGAGATGGAACCCGAACTGAACGCCGTGCGAGCCATTCATTCCCCGTCGACCGGGATTATCAACAGTCACGAGCTGATGCTCGCCTATCAGGGTGAACTGGAAAACCACGGCGGCACCGTCGCACTGGACAGCCCGGTGCTTAGCGGCGAAGTCATCGAAGGCGGGTTTCGTCTGTCAGTCGGCGGCGAAGAACCGTCGACGATCAGCTGCCGTGAACTGATCAACAGCGCCGGCCTCGGCGCGCAATCGCTCGCCGCCTCGGTCCGCGGTATTCCCGCCGACTCGATTCCGCAGCGTTATCTCTCGCGCGGCTGCTACTTTACCCTGTCGGGCAAAGCGCCCTTCGATCATCTGATTTATCCGATGCCCAACAACGTCGGTCTCGGTGTACACCTGACGATCGACCTCCAGGGCCAGGCGCGTTTTGGTCCCGACACACAATGGATCGATGAGATCGACTATACTGTCGATCCGCGGCGCGGCGACGCGTTCTACGCGGCGGTGAGAGATTATTTTCCGGGCCTGCAGGACGGCAAGCTCGAACCTGCCTATGCCGGTATCCGGCCAAAGATTTCCGGCCCGGGCGAGGATGCCGCCGATTTTGTCATCCAGGGACCGGCTGTGCATGGCGTGCCGGGATGGATCGCCCTTTACGGTATAGAGTCTCCGGGGTTGACCTCCTCCATCGCGATCGCGGAGAAAGTCCTTGAGGAACTTGATCAGACTTTGTGAATAGCGTCCGGATAATTAACCTGAACAGCCTGAATGTCAGCAAATCTCCGCAAATCTGTTGCAGTACAGGAAAATTCCGCCGCCAGAATTTCGATTAACCTAATTTAGACTGGATAGTAATTGGAGAATATCGTGAAAGTATTGATTACCGGCAACATGGGCTATATCGGCCCGACGATAGCGGACCAGATCAAGTCCGCCTACCCGGGCGCTGAAATCATCGGCGTCGACGAGGGCTTTTTCGCCCACTGCCTGACAGGCGCGACCACCCTGCCGGAAACCCGCATCGATCAACAGATATTCAGCGACGTGCGCAGTCTCGACGCCTCCGTACTGCAAGGCTGCGACGCGGTCGTGCATCTGGCCGCCGTCAGCAACGACCCGATGGGCAAGACCTTTGAAAAGGTCACGGACGAAATCAACTGCCAGTCCAGCATACGCCTTGCCGAGATGGCCAAGGCTGCCGGCGTGAAAAACTATGTTTTCGCCTCAAGCTGCAGCGTTTACGGTTTTGCCGAAGGCGGTCCTCGCTGCGAGGAAGACGAACTTAACCCGCTGACCGCCTATGCGCGCTCCAAGATCGCTACTGAAAAAGGCACCGAACCGCTGGCCGACGATAATTTTGTCGTCACCTGTCTGCGTTTTGCCACCGCCTGCGGCATGAGCGAGCGGACCCGTCTCGACCTGGTCCTGAATGACTTCGTCGCCGGCGCCGTTTCGACCGGGGAAATCACCATCCTGAGCGACGGCACCCCATGGCGTCCGCTGATTCATATCAAGGACATGGCCCGCGCAATCGATTGGGGCTGCTCGCGCAAAGCCGAAAACGGCGGCGCCTTTCTCGCCATCAACGCCGGCAGCGACGAGTGGAACTACCAGGTCAAGGATCTTGCCGCGGCAGTCGCCGATGTGGTCCCGAATACCAAGGTCTCCATCAACCCCGATGCCGTACCGGACAAGCGCTCCTATCAGGTCAGCTTCGAGAAATTCCGCAAGCTTGCACCCAACCATCAGCCCCAGGTCAGCCTCAAGCAGGCGGTCGAAGGCCTGAAGGAAGGTCTCGAGGCGATGAACTTCGATAACGCTAATTTCCGCGACTCCAACTATATGCGCCTGAAAGTGCTGAATGGCCATCTCGACGCCAAACGCATCGACGATGAACTTCACTGGATTCGCAAGGTTTAAAACACCATGATCTTTACCGAAACAAAACTGGCCGGCGCCTTTATCATCGATCTGAAAAAGCTGGAAGACGAACGCGGCTTTTTCGCCCGCACATTCTGTAGCCGGGAGCTGGAAGAGCATGGCCTGATCTCCAACGTCGAACAGGCCAATATGTCCTGGAATGAAAAGGCCGGCACCATGCGCGGCATGCATTATCAGGTCGATCCCTACCAGGAAACCAAGCTTGTGCGCTGCACGCGCGGCGCGCTCTACGACGTGATTATCGACCTGCGCAAGGATTCACCGACCTATCGCGAGTGGATCGGCGTCGAGCTGACCGCTGACAACCGCCGTGCGCTGTTCGTGCCGCGTGATTTTGCCCACGGTTTTGTCACGCTGGAAGATAACACCGATGCCTTTTACATGGTCTCGCAAAGTTATGTACCGGGCGCCGAGGCAGGTATTCGCTGGAACGATCCGCAATTTGCTATCGACTGGCCGGTCAAGCCGACCGTTGTTTCGGAAAAAGACGCCAACTGGGCCGACTACAAAGGATAAACCACGATGATTATCGTCGATACAGCACTAGAAAAACGCGAAGCCGAAGGCAAACCGATCCGGGTCGCCATGGTCGGCGCGGGTTTTATGGGCCGCGGTGTTGCGCTGAATATTCTCAACAGCGTGCCGGGCATGGATCTGGTTTGTATTTCAAACCGGCATATCGACGGCGCCCGACGCGCCTATGCCGAGGCCGGTGTCGATGAGGTGGTGGAAATCAGTACCGTCGACGAACTGAACGACGCCATCGCCAACGGCCGGTACGCGATCACCGATAACGCGCTCGCACTCTGCGAAGCCGAGGGCGTGGACGCCGTGCTGGAAGTCACCGGTGCCATCGAATTCGGTGTCGAGGTTGCGCTGAAAACCATCGAAAACCGCAAACACATCATCCTGATGAATGCCGAACTCGACAGCACTCTCGGCCCGCTGCTGAAAACCAAGGCCGACAAAGCCGGGGTTGTATTCACCAACGTCGATGGCGACCAGCCTGGCGTTATCGTCAACCTTTACCGCTTCGTCAAGGGGCTCGGGGTGAAACCCGTGCTTTGCGGCAACGTCAAGGGCCTGCAGGACCCTTACCGCAACCCCACGACCCAGGAAGCCTTTGCCAAGCAGTGGGGCCAACAGCCGCATATGGTGGCGTCTTTCGCCGACGGCTCGAAAATCTCTTTTGAGCAGGCCATCGTCGCCAATGCCACCGGCATGCGTGTCGCCAAACGCGGCATGCACGGCCCGACGGTCGAGTCCGGCACGCCGCTGGAAAAAACCGTTGAACTCTATCCGATGGAAGATCTCGTCAACGGCCCCGGCATTGTCGACTATGTGGTGGGCGCTGTGCCCAACGGCGGTATCTTCGTGCTCGGCACGCACGACCATCCGCAACAACAGCATTACCTGAAACTTTACAAGGTCGGCCCCGGCCCGCTGTATTGTTTCTTTAATCCTTATCACCTCTGCCATTTCGAGGTGCATAACACCATCGCCCGCGCGGTTCTGTTCCACGATGCCGCGGTAACGCCGCTCGGCGCGCCGACAGTCGATGTTATCGCCACCGCCAAGACCGACCTCAAGGCCGGCCAGACGCTCGACGGCATCGGCTGGTATATGACCTACGGCGAGGCGGAAAATGCCGATATCGTACACAAGGAGCGCCTGCTGCCGATGGGGCTCGCCGAAGGCTGCAAACTCAAGCGCGATATCGCCAAAGACCAGGCGCTGAGTTACGACGATGTGGAACTGCCGGCCGGCCGGCAAGCCGATCGGCTGCGCGCCGAGCAGGATAAACTGTTCTTCGGCAGTTCCGCCAGCGGGCTTTGATCGTCTCACGCACGGACGGCGCCAGGCGCCGTCCGGTGTGCTGACGCTTTTGACCGAATCCGCCGGTTTTAGCGAATAAGCGACTGAACCGAGCTTGCGCAGATCAAACCGGCTTTCTGCAAGGATTTTTCCTGACAGCGGGGCCAGTCTCCAGCCGCTTCAATTGCAAGCCCGGCGCCTTGCAAATCAATCGTGTAAAAATTCCGGATCATCGACGACGATGCGGCATGATTGAATTCGCTGAATCTAAGCCGGCTTTTCCCGCAACGACTTTCGATGACATCCACGCCGGCAGCGACGAAAATACTTTGCGTCAGGGTTTGGTGCATTTCACACGCTTCAAGCGTGGGCGCGTGAACAAAAGCCGCGTTGATATCACCCGCGCCGTTTCTCGTCAGAACCAGCAATAAAAACAGTTCGGCGACCATCGATCCTAACCCGCCAATAAGCCCTGCATCCGCGTTTCCAGCCGTTTGATCGACACTTTTTCGCTGGTCCCCACGGTCTGGGCGAAAATCGACACCCGTAATTCCTCGATCAACCAGCGGATTTCAAGACGTTGTTCCTCGTAGTCTTCCACATGCTCCAGATGTTTCGGCATTTGCTTGTAACGCTCCCACAAGGGCAAAAATTCGGCCCGGCGCTTGCGGTCCTTGTCGGGCGCCTGGTCGATGGCATCGAGCCGCTTGTCGATAGCCTCCAGATACGCGGGCAGGCGGTTCAACCATCTGGGCGGCGTAGCGCTGACAAAGCCCTTGTACAACAAGGCCGAAAGCTGGTCCTGAATATCCGCCGCCGGTTCGATCCAACTGAGAGGAATCGCGCCATCGAGCCGCTTGGAAACCGCCCGGTAACGCTCGAAAATCTGCGCCAGCTTGTTGCAAATCGTATTGGCGGTCAGCAGCAACTCTCCCCGCTGGTCGGCCAGAATCTGCAGAAACTGCTCCCGGCTCCGCACGAATGGCGCATCATCGACGCAGGTCTGATCTATCACCGCGTCGATAATATCGGTGGTAAGCTCCTCGCAGGAGCCGAACGGCGCAAATCTCAAACACAACTGCTGGATGCCCGGCAGCTTGCGACGCATGTATTTGACTTCCTCGGTCAGCACCTTTTTATACAAGGCCCGCAAACCAAGACGCATCTCATGACGGGCAACCACTTCCGTGGCAAACAGACGTAATGCAATTTTGTCCCCTTCGTCCTTGAGCGCCGGATAACCCTGCATGACGACACCGGCGTTTTCCAGCTCCACGGTCAGCGGTAAATCGCCGAAATTCCAGTCGCTGACGTCCTCGCGCTCGAAGCTGTTGCCGGTGGTTTGCGCGAGGCTTTCCTCGACGCGATCGGCATAGCGCTCCTGCAATTTGACGAGATTCCTGCCCTGCTCTAGCACCTGCCCTTTGCTGTCAATCAGGCGGAAATTCATCCGCAGGTGTTTCGGCAAGGCCGACAGCGACCAGGTATCCATCGGCACCTCGACCCCGCTCATGCGTTTGAGCTGCAGGGAGAACTCTCCCAGCAGCGATTTGTCGCCGACCTCCATACGCGCATGGCAATCACGCGCGACATCCGGCACCGGCACGAAATTACGCCGCAGGCTTTTCGGCAGTCGACGCAGCAATTCGATGAGTTTTTCCTCAAGCATGCCGGGCACCAGCCATTCGCACTGTTTGGAGGAAACGCGATTGATGATGGTCACCGGCACTGTCAGGGTAACACCATCGTCGTCGGCATCCGGATCAAAATGATAACTCAGCGGCAATACAACTCCGGAGAATTCCATATGATCCGGAAAATCCACCGGCGACAATCCACCGGCATCGTCGGACTGCAACAGAAGCTCACGGGTGTAAAACAGACCCTTCGGAAATTCCCGCTCATAGTCCTTGCGCCAGCTCTCGAACTGCGGCGTGCTGTAAATCCCTTCCGGCACGATTCCATCGTAAAAATAGTACAATGTCTGTGAGTCGACCACGATATCCCTGCGTCTGGATTTATCCTCCAGCGTCTGGACTTCGTCGAGCAGTTGCCGGTTGTGCAGAAAAAACGCCGCGCTGGAATTAAAATGCCCCTCCACCAGCGCCTCGCGAATAAAAATCTCGCGTGCTTCCTGCGGATTGATCGGACCGTAGTTGACGCGTTTCTTCGGGTTGATTTCCAGCCCGTAAAGCGTCGACTTTTGATAGGCGCCGACCTGACCGCGCTTCTGCTGCCAGCGCGCGCCGAAATAACTGTATTTGAGCAGATGGCCCGACAGGGACTCAATCCACTCGGGCTTGATCATCGCCACGCCACGCGCATAGAGCTTCGTGGTTTCGCTGATTTCAGCGGCCATCAGCCATTTGGGGCCGGACTTGAATAATCCCGAGCCGGGGAAAATCGTTATTTTCCGGTTACGGGTGCCAAGATAAGCACTTTTGTCGTCCTTGACGGCCACATTGGCCAGCAAACCGCTCAGCAGAGCCCGGTGAATATTGTCGTATGCGGCCGACCGGTTATTGCCGCTAAATCCCTCCTGCCTGAGCATGGATTGCAATTGACGGCGCACCTCGCGCCATTCACGTATCCGCGGCCAGGACAGAAACCGTTGCCGGCACATTTTACGGAACTGGTTGTTCGACAGGCGTTTTCCCTGTACCTCAAGAAACTCCCAGAGGTTGAGCCAGGCGAGAAAATCCGACTGCCCATCGTTGAATTCCGCATGCATTTCATCGGCCGCCTGTTGTTTGTCCAGCGGACGTTCGCGCGGGTCCTGGACCGACAAGGCGCTGACGATGGTCAGCATTTCTTCCACGCAGCCTTCATCACGACCGCCGAACAACATACGCGCGAGTCGCGGGTCGATCGGCAGGCGCGCCAGCGAACGGCCAAGCCTGGTCAGCTTGCGCTTGCCTTCGACCGCGCCGATTTCATGCAATAACACATAGCCGTCATTGATGTATTTCATTTCCGGTGCTTCGACAAACGGAAAGTTCTCGACATGGCCGAGATGCATGACTTCCATCTGCAGAATGACCGAGGCGAGATTAGTGCGCAAAATCTCCGGCTCGGTAAACTCCGGACGCGAGGCAAAATCCTCTTCACTGTACAATCGCAGGCAGATGCCGGGCGCCTCACGGCCACAGCGGCCCTTGCGCTGATTCGCCGAAGCCTGCGAAACCGGCTCGATCGGCAGCCGCTGGACCTTGCTGCGAACGCTGTAACGCGACACACGCGCCAGCCCGAAGTCGACCACATAACGGATGCCCGGCACGGTCAGGGATGTTTCGGCGACATTGGTCGCAAGCACGATACGTCTTTGCCCGTGCGCGGCGAAAATCCGGTTTTGCTCGGCCGTCGACAGACGCGCAAACAGCGGCAGAACTTCACTGCCCCGCAAACGTTTGCTGTGGGTTATTTTTTTACCGAGATACGCCGCATGCTCACGAATCTCGCGCTCACCCGGTAGAAACACCAGAATATCCCCGCCACCTTCAGCCGCCAGCTCCTCACAGGCTTGTAATAATGCGGCTGTCTCCTCGACACTGTCCTCGTCGTCGGCGGAAAACTCCTCGAGCGGCCGGTAACGCAGTTCAACCGGCCAGGTCCGGCCCTCGACCATAATGATCGGCGCATTATCGAAATGCCTGGAAAAACGTTGCGGATCGATGGTCGCCGACGTGACAATCAGTTTCAGATCGGGCCGGCGCGGCAGCAATTGCTTGAGATAGCCGAGCAGAAAGTCGATATTCAGCGAACGTTCGTGCGCCTCGTCGATAATCAGCGTGTCGTACTGATCGAGATACGGATCACTTTGAATCTCGGCGAGCAGAATACCGTCAGTCATCAGCTTGACCCGGGTCTCGGCCGAGACTCGGTCATTGAAGCGGATCTTGAAGCCGACCAGTTGTCCGGTTTCGCTGTTCAGCTCCTCGGCAATCCGCGACGTCACGCTGCGCGCTGCCAGACGGCGGGGTTGCGTATGGCCGATTATGCCAGCCACACCGCGCCCGAGTTCCAGACAGATTTTGGGAATTTGCGTGGTTTTGCCGGAGCCTGTTTCACCGCAGATAATCGTTACCTGATGTTGCTCAATGGCCCGCAGAATCGTCTCGCGCTTCTGCACCACCGGCAAATCCTGTGGGTACGACGGTTGCGGCCGGTTTGCCTGTCGCTGCTGACGGATGCCGACGGACGTGGCGATATCGGCTAGCAGTTTTTCCAGGACGTCCGGCTTGAGAGTCCGGGATTTTTGCTGATTGCTGATCTGCCGCAGCCGCTTACGCAGACGATGCTGCTCGGCGCGCATGCACAGATCAATCTGTTGGTGGATTTTGGCGGCCTCGAAATACATCAAGGCATTGTCGGCATCAGGCGCTAAAGGTCAACCTTTAACGCGCAAAACCATGTAACTGATGCCGCGGCTTTGCAGGGAATCCCTGGCGTTTTGCAGATCGGATTTATCGTAATACGGGCCAAGCCGCACACGGTGATGCAACTTGCCGTCTTTTTCGAAAGGTTTGATAAAGGCGTCCAGTCCACTCAACAACAGCTTGGCACGCATTTTTTCCGCATCGGCCTGCTGACTGAAAGAACCGGCTTGCAGAAAGTAAGCCTCGGAAGCGTAACTGGCCGGTACTTCGAGCACATCTTTTTTCTCCAGCGGCCTGACCTCGACCGGCTCGACGCGGGAGCGAAACCTTGGCACACTGGGGCGATAATCATCATCCTCGACATCGGCAGTCTCGGATTTCAGGCCCGGCAACAGGCTGTAAAACTCGAAACCCGACGCGGACGAACGGAAATTGTCCGCACTGCGCCCGCTGTAATCGCTGCTGGGTTCATAGCCCGGCAGGTTGGCCAGCAACAAAACGAAGCCGAACAAAAACCCGATCAGACAACCGAGCGACAGCAAAATAAAATTATTGTTCGGCGTTTTTTTCGCGTCAGCCATCTATTCGGTCCAGACCGGAAATTTTGTGCAACGATTCCCGCAACAGGCCTGCTGAAATAACTTCAGACTGCACTGACAAATACCAGCCATGCGTTCCCCGGCGAAAATCATTCTTGCAACCCGTATCATGAGTTGTATTAAAAAACTCCTCACACACCACACTGCCAGTGCGCTTAACGGATTCAGTTCTTAGTATTTAGTGCATTTGAAAAAACTAGCAAGGACGATACGGTATTATTTTGGAAATATTCCCGGCAGGCCGGGCAAACCCGCATCTGCTAGCAGATGACTGGAAAAAGTTAAGAGAAAATTTGTTGTTTATTCGGCAACTTTTTGTAACGTCGGAATTGTTTACTTCAAAACACCGGCAGCAATCATCGCGTCCATCCATTTTTGCGCCATCAGCTCCTCGCCGGAGGCATTCGGATGCACGCCGTCGTAGGTGTTTGCATCGACGCTGAAGCCACTGGCCTGATCAACCACGAACAACGGCGACTCCGCCGATGAAAGCGCCGGCAGCGTACTGGCAATCGCATTGCGCAGGCTCTCGATTTCATTCTCCTTGTAGCTGGCCGGAATCGGCTCGGCGACGAACACCACGACGTGCGGGTTTTTGGCGCGCAGGCGGCCGACCAGGGTCTGCAGCTCGGTGACGGTTTCATCGATGTCATCGCCTTTGAACATATCGTTGGTGCCCAGGTGCATTAATACAACATCTGGTATATAGCCGGTCAGCCAGTCGTCGATTTCCGCAAGCACTTCCTCGGCCTTCCAGCCCCAGTGCCCATCATGATCGCGGTCGAAGGCCTGACCCTGGTAGTCGGGCCAAACCGGATCGCCCTGAAAGTTGCCGTCGATAGAGCCGACCAGATCGATCGCGACGCCGGTATCGACGAGCATTTTCCAGAGTGGATAACGGTAACTCCGATGCGATTCGTCGCCCTGGGTGATGGAGTCACCAAGTGGCAGTATCCTCAGGGCCGCGGACAGCGGAACATTGCTCTCGCTATCCTGCGGATTAGTGTCCGTCGGCTGCTGCTCGCCACTGACCGGCGGCACGACAGTCTCCGGCGAGCCGTCGGATTTGTTGTCGCAGCCCGTGCAGCCGACCAGCGTCAGCAGCATCGCCAGGATTAAAAGAAATCTACCGGATCCACATCGATCGACCATCTGACTTTTCTCGCTTGCCTGTCGGTTTCCAGCACCTGCCGGATATGGGTTAATAAGCGGTTGAGCGCCCGGCGCTCCGCTTGACTGAAACATCAGCTGATGCCGGTAGCGACCGCCCATGCGTTCCATCGGCGCCACCACCGGCCCAAAAATCATTACCTGCCCGCCGATCACCGGCTCGGTCAGCCAGGGCTTAGCCATGTCGGCCAGATAACGCAGGAATTCACGCGACAAACCGCGATCGGTGGATTCCGCCCGCAACAAGGCGACATGGGAATACGGCGGCAGCTCCGCGGCATTGCGTTCACTCAGTGCGGCACGGGCAAACGCATCATACCCGTCGCTGATCAGCAACCTCAACAATTCGTGCTCGGGATTACGGGTCTGTATAAGGACTTCACCACGGCGCTCGGCACGCCCGGCCCGGCCGGCCACCTGGGTGATCAGCTGGCCCATTTGTTCCAGGGAACGAAAGTCGGTACCGAACAGGCCGCGATCCGCATCCAGAATACCGACCAGCGTCACACCGGGAAAATGATGCCCCTTGGCCAGCATCTGGGTGCCGACCAGAATATCCGACTCGCCGCTGACGGCGGCCTGCAATTGTTTTTCGAGTTCGCCCTTGCGACGGGTGGTATCACGGTCGATACGCGCGATGCGCGAGTCCGGAAAATGTGCCGCCAGTGCGTTTTCGATACGTTCCGAGCCCTGCCCGACCTTGTCGAACTCTGTAGAACCGCAACTCTCGCAAGCAGTAGGCAGCGGCCGTTCCGAGCCACAATGATGACAACGCAGACGATTGCTGGCAGCATGTACCGTCATATGCGCATCACAGCGCGGGCAGTCAGCGGTCGCCCCGCAATCGGCGCAGATCAGCACCGGCGCAAAGCCACGGCGGTTGATAAAGATCAGCACCTGACCACCGGCCTGCCGGTGCCGTGCGATCTCCTCCAGCAGGCGGCCGGACAGACCTTCTTCCATTTTACGCCGCCGCACGTCGAGCAGCCCGATGGTCGGCGGTTCGGCCTTGCCGGCACGTTGCCGCAAACGCAATTCGATAAAACGTTTTTGCTGGACATTGAACAATGACTCCAGCGAGGGCGTCGCACTGCCGAGCACGATCGGCACATCGGCGTTGCGGGCCCGCACCAGCGCCAGGTCACGCGCATTGTAGCGAAACCCGTCCTGCTGCTTGAGCGAGGCATCGTGCTCTTCGTCGACAATAATCAGCCCGAGCCGCGGCATCGGGGTAAACACCGATGAACGGGTACCGATCACGACATCCGCCTCGCCTCTGGCTGCGCTCAGCCAGTTGGCCGCGCGTTGCGAGTCGTTCAGGCCGGAATGCAGTGTCACAAAGGAACACGACAAACGCCGTTTGAAGCGTTCCAGCAATTGCGGAGTCAGGCTGATTTCCGGCACCATGACCAGCACCTGCCGCCCCTCGGCGGCCAGTTGCTCGGCGACCTGCAAATAGACTTCGGTCTTGCCGCTGCCGGTGACGCCATTAAGCAGAAACGGCTGAAAGCGGCGGCTGGCGAGAATCGTTTCGACGGCCTGCTTCTGCTCCTCATGCAAAAGCGGCGCGTCGGCGTCGGGCGTGGCTTTTTCCGGCAACAGGCGGTGTTCGCACACCTCGACAAAGCCTTTGTCGACCAACGCTTTTACCGCCGCCCGCCAGCCACTGGAAACTTCCGCCAGCCTGGCTGCGTTGAGCCCGGGTTCAGCGGCGGTCAGCAAAAGCGCGAAGATCTGCTTTTGCAGCTTCGCCCGCGCCAACAGCGATTCGTCAGCCTGTCGTTCCGGCACTAGCCGGTAAAAGGTCTCGACCGGTAACTCGGCCTCGACATCACGACGCAATAAGGCAGGCAGAGCCGTCGCCAGCACCTCGCCGATCGGATAGACATAATAACGGCTCGCCCAGCTCAGCAGTTCGAGGATCTCGCCGCTCAACAGCGCCTGCCGGTCGATGACTTTTTCGATATCGCGCAGGCGTTCCGCCGGCACCTCGCTTGTGTCGCTGGTGCCGAGCACCAAACCGACCAAGCGCTTGTTGGCAAACGGAACACAAACACGCGCGCCCGCCGGCGGAACCGGAGTGCCGATCGGAAGCCGATAGTCAAATGACCTGGTCAGCGGCGATGGAATTGCCACCTGAACGATGGAGTCCGGCATCTGTGTCCTGAGAGTCTGTTGCGGGAAAGACCTGCACCCTGGGTGCAGTTATCAGGACCGGAAGTGTAGCCAACAAACAGATGCGAACCAATGACGTCGGGAAAAAAGCCGATTGCGTAGTTCAGTCGAACAAACTGTGGATAAGTCTGTGGAAGAAGGATCAGCCTTTTTTGTAATGCAGCAAAAGCGGGGAGATTGCAAGTGCTTCCCTTAATTTGCAGAAATTTTTTTTCTTGTTTAATTTCAGAAAGTTAATTGATTATTCCAGGAGAACACTTCGTCATCTACGCTAAAATATTTTTTATTTCAAGTCTTGACAGAACCGTGTGTATAAAAAAAATTCAAAGTCGATAATTCCTACAAAAAACGGAAAAAATTCGCCTGTTTTTTGACGAATTGTTTTTTTTATCCACAGGCAATAAAACGCATCAGCGCAGAGGCGTCAACAACGCCTCTGCCGCTCTATCGGCCCGGCGATCAGCACTTCAGGTCGCTACGAACGACAATTTCCCCGAACCATAACCGTCAATCTTGACCTGAAATCCGGCCTTGGCCAGGGTGCCCGACAGCATTCCGGTAACCGTTTCCGGCGCCTCGTCGGGTGTACCGTAAGTCTTGTCCAGGCGTAAATGCGGTGTCTTACTGCTCATAAACAAACGCGAGCAAATGTTCATCACCTCGTTCAAGTTACTCAACATCATCTCCGAGAAGTCGCCATTATTCGCAGCCTCCTCCGCACCCGCTTTAGGGATTTTTGTCAGTGCGCCACCGGCATAGGCGGTAAATGGAAAATCGCAGGTACAGGCACAAACCGGCTGATCGTTATCATCGATGTAAACCGCCACCCGCGTTTTACTGCCGGCGTCGGTGGACAAAACGTCGGACTCCTCAACATCAATTTCGCCGTCATACAGCATGCCCAGCATTTGCTGCACTTCGAGTTTTTTCGGGATAATAAAATTCGACATGGTTGACTCCCTTTGCCCCCTGACCGTCAGTTCAGGTATTTATCCAGTTCAGCCTTAAAGCTTTCCGGCGTGAAGGGCTTGGTGATAACAAAACGTGCGCCCAGCTCCGAGGCTTTTTCACGCATGGCGTCGGTGCCTTCCGTGGTGACGAAACCGAACTTCGGCTTGATGCCCTCGTCATTGAGCGTGGCGAGCAGTTCCGGGCCTGTCATATTCGGCATGTTCCAGTCACAAAGCACCAGATCCGGTTCATCTTTTTTGATGTGTTCCAGGGCCAGTGCACCATCGGCCGCCTGGGCGATATCATGCCCGCCGTAGCCTGCTTCTCTGAGGGTTTTAATGACGATCATGCGCATCGCCATGCTGTCATCGACAACGAGTATATTCATGGGTTCCTTCTCCTTGGTATCGTGTAAAACGCGCTTTGTACAACTCAGGAACGCTTAGGTTCCATAAGATTTGCCACATGTTGTCAGGTTTCGCGCGGTCCCAACCTGCTTCGTGGCAATCAATGCCAAAATCCTGTCCGCTATGCTTTCCAGTGGCAGAACATCGTCAGCGGCGCCGAGTTTGACCGCTGATCCGGGCATGCCCCATACCACGCTTGTCTTTTCATCCTGGGCGATGGTTGGCGCGCCGGCTTCCTGCATTTCTTTCATGCCTTCTGCACCATCACTGCCCATACCGGTCAGGATTACACCGAGTGCGTTCGGCCCGGCAGTCTGCGCCACTGAACGAAACAGCACGTCCACTGATGGTTTGTGCCTGTTGACCGGCGGGCCATCATTGAGTTGGCAGAAATAATCAGCACCGTTCCTGACCAGCAGCAGATGCTGGCTACCGGGCGCTATATAGGCATGCCCCGGCAAGACCTGCTGCCCATCGACCGCTTCGCAAACGCTCATTGCCGACAGGGAGTTGACCCGATCGGCAAATGCGGCGCTGAAATTTCCTGGGATGTGCTGAGTGATCACCATCCCGGGCGTGCACGCGGGCAGACGCATCAACACCTCCTTGATCGCTTCGGTGCCGCCTGTCGAGGCGCCCAGCGCGATGATCGGTTTGGTTTTTACAAAATGCGTCGGAATCCGTCGCTCGATAACCGCGTCAGAATTGAATTTCTGCTCCACCGGTTCGATTTTTTTGAGCGGCTGATAAGGTTTGACCTGGGCATTCGCGGCCGCTCTTAACTTGTCGATCAATTCGTCCCGGTAATTACCCAGCGTGCCGGCGATGTCAGTAGTCGGTTTGCTGACATAATCAACCGCGCCTATTTCAAGCGCCTTCAAGGTCACATCGGCGCCTTTGACGGTAAGACTGGATACCATGACGACCGGCATCGGTCTCAAGCGCATGAGATTTTTCAAAAAGGTAACACCGTCCATCTTCGGCATTTCAACATCGAGCGTCAAAACATCCGGCGAAAGCAGCTTGATTTTTTCCCGGGCGATATAGGGATCAGGCGCAACACCTACCACCTCCATGCCCGGATCGGAGTTGATGATTTCCGTCAGCAACCTTCTGACAAGTGCGGAATCATCAACGATTAATACCTTGATTGGCCGTGTCATAACAAGTCTTGTCCGTTAATACGTAATGCCGGCAGCGGGTTTGTCGAGTGATCTGCAGGCCCTGACATAATCAATGTGTTTTCCTGTAAATGGTTTGCCTGATCAGTTCGAACTGACTGGAAACATTATGCAAAGACTCGGAATGACCGATCACCAGATGTCCATTCGGCTTTAATAGTTCCGCATAACGTTCGAACAAGCGTTTCTGTGTCGGCTTGTCGAAATAGATCACGACATTGCGGCAGAAAATCAGATCGAACTGTCCTCTCATGGGCCAGGCATGCATCAGATTCAGCTTTCTGAAGGTTATTATTTTTTGCAAGTCCGGATGCACGCGAACTTTGCCGTTATTCGGCCCGGTTCCCGATTGAAACCATCTTTTCAGCCGTTGCGAGGCCATACCTTCAACACGTTTTTCGTCATAAATACCGTTCCCGGCTGTTTTTACAACATTGGTATCAAGGTCTGTGGCAAGAATGCGGATATCCAGGCTGTCAATAGCCGGAATGTTTTCGCGAAGAATCATGGCTATCGAATAGGGTTCTTCACCGGTCGAACAACCAGCCGACCAGATCCGCATACCCTTGAGTTGGCCGGTCCTGCTTAACTCCGGGATCAACGTTTGCTCAAGATAATCAAAATGGTGCTTTTCACGGAAAAAAGCTGTCAGATTAGTGGTTACCGCATTGATGAAATGCTCGAGCTCCGTATCGGGCGATTCCATTAGCAGACGACAATATTCGTCGAAACCGGCAAGTTGCAGGTCACGCAGTCGTCGGGTGAGACGTCCGTACAGCAGATCCCGCTTGTGTTCGGACAGACTGATTCCGGTGTGCTCACCGATCAGCTTTCGCAATATCTCGAAATGCCTGTCCGTAAAGCTGAATGTATCGACGCTGTTTACCGCTGCTTTGGCAACCATTTTATATTCTCAATTGGAAAGACTCATAAGCCAAGTGGTGAGTCAAGACCCAGCACTCTGGCTGTTTCTAGGAAAGCGGCGGAGGTTTCCTGCCAACGTATCTCTTTACCGGCTGATTCCTGAGCCCTTGTTATCGAGGCGAGCAACTGCATAGCAGCGGTATCGATGAGCTTTACACGGGATGCGTCAATGCTGACAGCCCCCTCTCCGGAGCTTATCTCCATCAGCGCCTTATGCAGTGTTTTAATGTTATCGATACCGACTTCTTCATCAAGCACGAGCAAATTTTTATCCGTACTTGCAGTTTCTTTGGGTTGAGTGCTTTCCATATCCGTTCGACGCTCCCTGCTACGCCCCTTCAGATCTCTCTTAAAATTTATCCCAGTCGGAATCAGTCACAAACGATGAGCCGAACGAATCCGACGCGGAGGCTTTGATGACAAGCGCCTCATCAGCCTGGTTTGTCTCGGCGCTGTCGACAAGCTGTTCCTGCGCCTTGTTATTCGACGCCCATGGCCGTGAGCCTTTTCGCCTTTCAACAGCTTGCATCCCGGACGTTACGGATTCACGGGTTTTGAAAAAGTCGACCAGACCGTTCAGCACGCGCGCCTGTTCACTCATGGCCTCGCTGGAGACAGTTGCATTTTCAACCATGGCGGCATTCTGCTGAGTCATTTCATCCATTTGCGAGATAGCCTTGCCGACCTGTTCGATCCCTTCCGACTGTTCGCGACTGGCCGAAGCGATTTCAGCAATAATATCACTGACTTTTTTAACCGAATCGATGATCTCGTCAAGCGTTTCACCGGACGCATTGACAAGCTTGGAACCTTCCTGGTTTTTCAGGACACTTTCTTCGATCAACAGCTTGATTTCCTTGGCCGCAACCGCACTTCTGCCGGCGAGATTGCGTACCTCATTTGCTACAACCGCAAAGCCCCGCCCCTGTTCGCCGGCCCGTGCCGCTTCTACCGCCGCATTCAGTGCAAGCAGGTTTGTCTGGAAGGCAATTTCGTCAATAACACCGATAATCGAGGCGATCTTATTACTCGATTCGGTAATTTGCTGCATGGCCTGAACTGCCTCGCTGACAACATGACCGCCCTGTTCGGCATGATTCCGCGCTTTCGAGGCTATCTGATTGGCTTCTTCGGCGCTGGCGCTGTTGCTGCGCACTATCGCGGTCATCTCGGTCATGCTCGAAGCTGTCTCTTCGAGGTTGGCGGCTTGCTTTTCGGTTCGATCAGACAAGCTGGCATTGTCCTGCGTCATCGCGGAAGAGCTCTCGAGTACCAGCCTTGCGCTTTTATTGATTTCACTGATGACTTCGGTCAGCTTTGTAACGGTTTTGTTGACATCCGTCTTCAACTGCCCGAACGCCCCTTCGTATTCAGCATCGATGGAATGCGTCAGGTCTCCGACGGAGAGCGCACTGATCACTTTAACCGTATCATTGATTACCCGATCGTTGACATCAACAAGATGATTAATACCCTCGCTGAGCATTTCAAAAAACCCGCTCTTGCCTTCCAGGCTAATACGCTGCCCCAGATCACCAGACTGCGCACTGTGAACGATATTTTTTATCTCTTCTTCAATCGCGATTTCCTGAGTGCGGTCGAACCACTCAAGCACAGTACCCAGGCGTTCGTCTTCATCGGTAAACACAGGAATTGCAATAATACGGATATACCGTGAGCCAATGGTAATTTCCGCCGTGTGATCTGATGCAAGCCTGCCCTCCAGACACTCCTTCAAAGCTTCGTCCATATGCAGGCATGTGAGTTCGCTGCCGACCACTTCAGCAGGATCAAAACCATCGACGATGGTTTCCATATCAGGCTGAAGGGCTGACAACAAGGTCGTCATCGACTTGTTGACGTAAATAACCTTGCTATCCGAATCGGCGACCATGACGTTACCACTGACGTTGTCCAGCGCACGCCGAATCCGACTGTTTTCATTGGCGATAATGCGTTCCTTGCCAAGGCTCTCACGCAAGGTTTTCTGCATTTGCAAAACAGACCTGTAAACACCACGCTGTTCATCAATGTTTATCGCCGAGTCCATATCACCCTTGGCAATATCACTGGCGAGCCGGGCCAGCTTTTTCGGTTCGGCGCCGAGCTGTCCCATGATAGTGCTGATCAGCAGCCAGCCCAGCAACCCCATCACCACGGCACAGGCGGCGATGGTGATAATCGTCTGCTGCACACCCTGGCTGTAAATTTCATCGACCCGGGCGGTTGCCTTGGTCGACATGAGATTCAGGTCATCCACCAAACCATTCAGTTCTTCACTCAGGGCCTTTTCAGTCGGTTTTATCTTGTTACGTACGATCCAGGCGTCCATGCGCCATTGTTCGCTCTCATGGATTGCAATAACTTCATCAATTTTTGCGTTATAACTCTGGTAGCTTTCAACCGCTCTCAACATCCCGTCTTCCTGCTCGAAGGTCAGCTGATCAGCCCACTGCATTACCTTTTCGAGCTTGTCCTCGACCGTATCCCGGTAGACCAGCAGATTCTGTCTTGAGCTGTCCGAGCGAAATGCCAGATACAGACGCATTTCACTCAAGAGATTTGTCCAGAGATAACGCAGATCGTTGAGGTCGGCGAGAATTCTTTTCCGATCCGCAGTTGCTTCTTCATTTTGTTCGACCAATATCATCTCGGTCAGCACCTGGGAGATCTCCATGGCAATCGGATTCACCTCATCCGAGGCGAATTGGCTGGCCCTGATATTACTGCCGACATTGCTGACAACATCAACAATCTGCGGTCGATAGGATTTTAACTGTTTCAGGTATGTTTCGATGGCAGCAAAGTGCGTCTGAATCGCTTCGTCGTCTTGCAGGATACTCGTGGACTTTAGTTTCTTTATTTTTTCTTCCGCCATTTTCAGCAGATGATCGCTATGCTCCAATTCACTTTCATTTTTATCGAGCATATAGAAGCCGATACTCATACCTGCATTGATAATATCGGTGGATAGCTCCTCAGCAGCACTCAATACCGGCTGCACTTCTTGTACGACGACGTCTGTTTCAGTGTTTACGGCAGAAAGCCTGCCCAATGAACTTATGCCAAAACTCAGAACTATTAGAAATAAGACGCCATAGTTCAAAGCCATTTTCTGAACTACTGTCATCTGATTATATAGTTTTTTCATAGCTATCCCTGCTTTAGTACTGTTACTACAACTTACTTCCCTCGTTCGGTGCGGATTTAGTCATTGAAAACTTCAGCCCCACCAATCAACCTTTAACAGACCCTTTGACTGCCGGGTATAACCCGGCCGTCCTGACCTGCTTAAATCCGACCGTCATCCAGTGCCTGTAAAACACCGTTTTTCATCAAATGATCGATATCCAGCATAATGATCATCTGCTCATCAATCGTCGCCAGTCCCTTGATGGAGGCGGTATCCACGGCACCACCGAAATCCGGAGACGGTTTAAGGTCCATCTGCGCAATGTTATGGACTTCCGATACTGCATCGACGACCATACCCATGGTGCGCTGGCCGTGTTCCTCGTCATTGACTTTGACGACAATCACCACGGTAGTCTGGTTAAACGGCGCGCTTTTCATCCGGAAGTATCTGCGCAGGTCGATGACCGGCACCACGGTGCCGCGCAGATTGACGATCCCAAGGATAAAGTCCGGCATGTTGGGCACCGGTGTGGCGCCTTCCCAGCCCTTGATTTCCTGTACTTGCAGGATATCGACACCGTAGTCCTCGCCATCGAGGATAAAGGTCAGATACTGATCCGTACCGTCCTCGGCTTGTAATGTTGTTTCCGCTAGCTGTGCCTTTGCGTTCATGCAATCGCTCCTTTAAGCCGCCATTTGAATACTGCGACCGCTTTTACACATGTCGAAATGTCGTTGAATCAACCCCGGCACATCCATGATCAGGGCAACCTTGCCGTCACCGAGAATGGTTGCACCGGAAATCCCCTGAATCTGCTTGAAGTTGCTTTCCAGACTTTTTATGACGACCTGTTGCTGACCCAGCAGGTCGTCAACAAACAAACCGACTCTTTGCCCGTCTGCCTCAACCACGACCAGCAAACCTTCCAGAAGATCTTCCGCGCCGCTATCACTGCCGAACAAGCGGTTAATGCGGATAATCGGAATATACTCATCCCGCAAACGATAGAGTTCGGACTGTCCGCTGATACTGCTGATCATGTCAGTTTGCATTTGCAGTGATTCGATGATCGACACCAGTGAGATGATATAGGTTTCATCGCCGATACGGGCCAATTGCCCGTCCAGGATCGACAAGGTCAATGGCAGACGGATGGTCACTGTACTGCCGGCGACCTGGTTATTATTGATTGTCACATTGCCGCCGAGATCACGCACATTACGCCGAACCACGTCCATGCCGACACCACGGCCTGACACATCGCTGATTTTCTCGGCCGTTGAAAACCCCGGCATGAAAATCAGATTGAAAATCTTCTCGTCACCAAGCTCTTCGTTTTCGCTGACAAGCCCCTTGTCCACCGCCTTTTGCAGAATGCGTTTTTTATCAAGCCCGGCACCATCATCGATCACCTTGATAATGATATCGCCGCCTTCATGATAGGCGCACAATTCAAGAATGCCTGCTTCGGGCTTACCTTTCTGTTTACGTACTTCCGGTGTTTCTATGCCATGATCGAGTGAGTTTCGCACCAGATGCACCAGAGGATCGGCAATTTTCTCAAGGACATTCTTGTCCACCTCGGTATGCTCGCCCGTCATTTTCAGCTCGATGTTTTTTCCCATCGAGGAACTCAGATCACGCACCAGCCTCGGGAAGCGGCTAAACGAAAAGCTGATCGGCAGCATGCGGATCTGCAACACGCTTTCCTGCAATTCACGCGTGTTCCGTTCAAGCTGTGAAATGCCGTCCAGTAGTTTTTCATAGATGTTTGCGGATCCGCTTTCGATATCGCTGCCTATCTGGCTGAGCATGGATTGCGTGATGACCAGCTCGCCAACCATATTGATCAACGCATCCACCTTGTCGATACCGACCCGTATCGACCCGGCGTCCTTGCTGGCACTGGTCGGTTTTGCTTTGGCGGCCGTCGCCGGTTTACCGGCAACAGCTTGTTGTTCGGTGGGCTCGACAGTTGCAGTTTCCGGAGCCGTGTTTTCGCTGCTGTCTGCGTCGGGTTGCCGTGCGCTGCTTTCTGGGGCTTTCGCAGGTGCTTGCTCTGCCGGATCAGCTAAAGACGTTATGCTCAGTTCGCATTCATCCTCGACCCAGCTGAACAGTTCGCGCACTTCCTGTTCAGCGCAATCGCTACGCAGCTCCAGCGTCCAGTCGAGATAACACGACTCCGGATCGATTTCGCCGGGCGGTGGCAAGGCTGTCATGCCGGCAACGACCGTCAAGTCACCAAGCATGTCGAGTTCATGAAATATTCTGGTGGGATTACAGCCGTTTTTAAGAATTTCGGGATATGGTTTGAAGACGATTTTCCAGCCGGCCGACGCGGTACTTGCATCTGTGTTTTCTTCGGCCTGAACACTTGCCGCCACATCAGCCGGCTGAGTTTCACCGGCGGACGGCTGCTCACCATCCAGTACAGCTTGAAGCTTTTGCAGAACATCGGCGGTACGCGCCTCATCGTTCTCCTGGTCATCTTTGGCCGCGGCAACCATATCGCGCAGCACGTCGACCGACTCCAGCAACAGATCAACGATCTCGCGGATCACTTCCCGCCGGCCATCGCGCATCTCGTCAAGCAGTGTTTCCATGACGTGCGTGAATTCCGCGATGTTGGAGAAGCCGAAGGAGGCGCTACCACCCTTGATCGAATGTGCTGCGCGGAAGATCGCATTGATTTCTTCGACATCGGTCCCGTTGTCCAGATTCAACAGCCCCGACTCCATGACGCTCAAGCCTTCGTTACATTCCTCGAAGAAAATGTCATGAAATTCCGATAGATCTATCGACACCTTTTTTGCCTCCCTACAAACAACATCGATCCAGGTCCTGTTGAACAACCGCTCCGCGACCATGCACAAAGTGCCGGCAGCATTGTCAGGTCAGCACGTGATAAGCTACTGGGTTCGACATCCCGTTATGTTGAAACTCATCCTGAGTATCATCCTGCAGTGACTTCATTCTGTAGATGCGCGGGCGCAGCGAATGCACCGGGCTTTAACCTGTATCGGATATACTCGTGGAAACATTAGACTGCTTCACAAAAGCCAGACTGGAAGAATAATGCACTACTCATCAACGCCTATGCCGCAGGCGCAGCAAACAATAGGCATTCTGGTCGTCAACCTCGGTACGCCGGATGCGCCCGACACACCCTCGGTACGCCGCTATCTGAAGGAATTTCTCAGCGACCCACGCGTAATAGAGACGCCCCGCTGGCTCTGGTGGCCGATCCTTAATCTCGTCATCCTACGCATCCGGCCGGCCCGCAGCGCCGAGGGCTACAAGGCGGTCTGGACCGAACAGGGCTCGCCGATTCTGGCCATTTCACGCCAGCAGACCGCGCTGTTACAGGAGCAGATGAACGACATCGACGGCGCCGAAGTGTTTGTCGAACTGGCCATGCGCTACGGCCAGCCGTCCGTCAAAGCCGGCCTTGACCGACTGCAGCAGCAAGGTGTCAGCAAACTGCTGGTCCTGCCCATGTATCCGCAGTACTGCGCGGCTACCACCGCCTCGGTCTTCGACGCGGTCAGCGATCAACTGCAAAGACGCCGCTGGATACCGGAAACCCGGTTTATCAACCAGTATTACCAGCGCCCCGATTACATCAGCGCCCTGGCCGCCTCGGTTCGGGAGAGCTGGGAAAAACACGGCAAAGGGGAAAAACTGGTGCTGTCCTATCACGGCATCCCGAAAGCCTATATCGACAAGGGCGACCCGTATCTCAGTCAGTGCGAACACACGACAGCCCTGCTGCAGGAAGCCCTGCAGCTCACCGATGACGAGGTGCTGACGGTATTCCAGTCCCGCGTCGGCCGGCAGGAATGGCTCAAACCCTACTGCGACGAGACCCTCAAGGCGCTGCCGGCATCCGGTGTCAAAAGCATCGATATCATCAGCCCGGCATTCTCCGCGGACTGCCTGGAAACCCTGGAGGAACTCGAGGTGGAAAACCGCGCGTATTTTATGCAGGCCGGCGGCGAGCGATACCAGTACATCCCCGCCCTCAACGCGCGTAACGACC